>DATFAJ010000761.1:0-9276 GCA_035254745.1 Candidatus Methylomirabilota bacterium
GCGCCCACGTCGAACACCTCGAGGACGAGCGGCTCCAGGTCGACCGGCGCGCGACTCCCCTCCGGTCCGGCCAGCGAGCGCGAGAGCAGCAGCAGGTCCTCCGCGAGCCGGATCAGCCGCTCGACCTCCTCGAGGCTCGACGCGAGCACGCGACGGTACTCGTCCGGGGGCCGCTCCATCCGGAGCGCCACCTCGATGCCGCCGCGGAGCACGGTGAGCGGGGTGCGCAGCTCGTGGGCCGCGTCCGCCGCGAAGCGCCGGGTCTGCCCGAACGCCTCGTCGAGCCGCTCCAGCATCCCGTTCAGGGTCTCGGCGAGGCGGTCGAGCTCGTCCCCGGTGCCCCGTCGCTCCACGCGCCGGCTCAGGTCCTCGGCGGTGATGCGGCGGGCGGTGCGCGCCATCTCGTCCACCGGGCGGAGGGCGACGCGCGCGATGATCGCGCCGCCGAGCGCGGCCAGCCCCACTCCGAGCGGGATCAGCACGATCAGGGTGTCGAAGTAGCGATCGCGCACCGCCCGGGTGCGCCGCAGCGCCATCCCGACCTGGATGATCTCGGTCACCCGGCCGTCCCGCAGCACCGGCAGGGTGAGCAGCCGGACCGGCTCCGCGCCGCCCACCGCGACCGTCTCGATCGTGCGCTGTCCGTGGGCGGCCCGGGCGCGGGCCTGGGGCGAGAGCGGGAGCAGATCGGTCCGCCGGCCCTCGCGCGGGCCGTGCGGCCGCCCCTCGGGATCGAGCAGCTGGACGAACTTGTCGTAGAGCTCGGGCCCGAGCAGCTGGCGGAGGAGCGCCTCGGAGTCGCCGGACGCCTGCTCGGAGGAGCCGGTGTCCTTGATGACCTGGGCCACGGTGAGCAGGGAGGCGTCGAGATCCTGCTGCAGGCCGAAGCTGAGCCAGGAGTAGGACAGCGCGCCGATCGCCACCAGGATGGCGAGGAGCACCCCGCTGTACCACAGGGTGAGCTTGGTGTGGATCGAGAGGGGCAGGCGGAGCCCTCTCACGGCTCGGCGCTCAGCATGTAACCCGCGCCCCGGATCGTCTGCAGCAGCCGGGGCTCTCCCTCCGCGTCGATCTTGCGGCGCAGATAGCCCACGTAGACGTCGACCACGTTGCTCTCGGGATCGAAGTCCATGCCCCAGACGTGCTGGGTGATCATGGGCCGGGTGAGCACGCGGCCCACGTTGCGCAGGAAGTACTCGAGCAGGGCGTGCTCGCGCGCGGTGAGGGAGATGCGGCGCGCCCCGCGCGAGACTCCGCGGGTGGCGGGGTCGAGGCAGAGGTCGGCCACCTGCAGCCGCGGCTCGGCGCGTCCGGAGCTCCGGCGCAGCAGGGCCCGCACCCGCGCCACGAACTCCTCGAACGCGAACGGCTTGGTGAGGTAGTCGTCCGCGCCGAGGTCGAGCCCCGCGACCTTGTCCGCGACCCCGTCGCGCGCGGTGAGCAGGAGCACCGGCGTCTGCACGTGACGGTCGCGGAGGGTCTTGAGCACGTTGAAGCCGTCGCGCTTGGGCAGCATCACGTCGAGGACCACCAGGTCGTAGGCCGGGCCCTCCGCGATCGCGTCGAGCGCGGCCGCGCCGTCGGCCGCCACCTCGACCGCGTGGCCCTCCTCCACCAGCCCCTGCCGGATGAAGGCCGCGACCTTGCGCTCGTCTTCGACCACGAGGATCCGCATGACGGATGTAGAATCGCACCGGGTCCGGGGAGCCGCAAGCCGGCGGCGCGGAGCCCGGAAGAGGGAGCGCCACGGATGCTCGAGCGGGTGGACCGGATCCAGATGGCGGTGGCCGACGCGGCGGAGGCCGCGCGGGCGTTCCAGGACCTCCTCGGCGCGGAGCCCGCGCGAGAGGAGGACAGCGACTACCTGAACGCGCGCCGGAGCATCCTGACCCTGGGCGCCAGCGAGGTCGAGCTCTGCGTGCCGCGCGGCGCGGGCCCCGTGCGGGCGCACCTGGATCGCTGGGGCCCCGGCCTGCTGACCGCCGGCTTCTCGGTGGCGAGCGTGCCCGCGCTGCGCGCGCACCTCGTCGCGGAGGGCGTCGAGTTCGCGAAGGAGGGCGAGCAGACCTACCTCGATCCCTCCGAGACCTTCGGGATGCGGGTGGTGGTGAGCCCGGCCACGTCCCGGCGCCCCCTCGGGCTGGTCAGCCACCTCTACGAGGTGACCAACACCCTGGTCTCGCCGTGGGCCGCGGCGGCGGAGCGCTACGCGCGCATCTTCAAGCTCGACCCGTCGCGCTTCGCCCCGATCCGGAGCGAGCGCTTCGGCTACGCCGGCACGCTCACCCTCTTCGATCCGCCCGGTCGCCTCGACCGCATCGAGCTCTCGCAGGTGACCGATCCGCAGACCGCGATGGGCCGGTGGGCCGCGAAGCGGGGGGACTCGCTCTACATGTGCTACGCCGAGACCCCGGACGTGGGCGCGATCGTGCGCCGGCTCAACCGCAAGCACGCGCGCTTCACCCCCCGCGGCGGCGACCCGGAGACCGAGCGGGACGGGCTCTGGATCCACCCGAGCGCGCTCGGCGGCCTGCTGCTCGGCATCTCGCGCACCACCGTGGCCTGGGAGTGGTCGGGGCGGCCCGAGCTCGTCTCCCACTAGAGGAGCCCATCGTGATCGATCTCTTCAGCGATACCCTGACGAAGCCCACCCCCGAGATGCGCCGCTTCATGTGCGAGGCCGAGGTCGGCGACGAGCAGAAGGGCGAGGACCCCACCGTGACGCTGCTGCAGGAGATGGTGGCCGAGCTGCTCGGCAAGGAGGCCGCGGTCTACCTGCCCTCCGGCACCATGTGCAACGAGATCGCGGTGAAGGTGCACACGCGCCCCGGCGACGAGGTGCTCGCCGACCGGACCTCGCACCTGATCCACTTCGAGGGCGGCGGCCCCGGGCTCCTCTCCGGGGTGCTCATGACCGCGCTCGACGGCGACCGCGGCGTCTTCACCGGGGCGCAGGTGCGCGCGGGCGCCCACGGCCGCTCGCGCTACGCGCCGCCGACGCGCCTGGTCTCGGTGGAGAACACCAGCAACCTGGGCGGGGGGCGGGTCTGGCCGCTCGCGGCGGTGCAGGACGTGGCGGCCGCCGCGCGCGCCCTCGGGCTCGCGACCCACATGGACGGCGCCCGGCTGCTGAACGCGGTGGTCGCCTCCGGCACGTCGGCGCGGGCCTACGCGAGCGCGGTCGACTCGGCGTGGATCGACTTCAGCAAGGGCCTGGGCGCACCGGTGGGCGCCTGTCTCGCCGGTACCCGCGCGTTCATCGAGGAGGCGTGGCGATACAAGCAGGCCCTGGGTGGCGCCATGCGCCAGGCCGGCATCATCGCGGCGGGCGGCGTCTACGCCCTCCGCCATCACGTGGACCGGCTCGCCCAGGACCACGAGCACGCCCGGATCCTGGCCCGCGGCATCGCGGACCTGCCCGGCATCGCCCTCGATCCGGCCCACGTCGAGACCAACATCGTGATCTTCGACGTGACCGCGCCCGGGCTGACCGCGGCCGCGCTGGCCGATCGCCTCCTCGCCGACGCGCAGGTGCGGCTGAGCGTGATGGGCGAGCGCAGGCTCCGCGCGGTGACCCACCTGGACGTCTCGCGCAAGCAGGTGGAGGCGGCGGTCGACGCGATGGCCCGGGCCCTGCGCCGCTAGCGTGCCCACGCGGTCCAGGCCAGGCAATACCCGACCCCGGCCTGGCAGAACCCGGCCCCGGCCAGGAAAAACCCAGTCGCCAGGTCGCGCGCCTCGGCCGCGGTGGCGGCGGGCGGCACCATCCCGTGGGTGACCAGGTAGAAGGTGGCCCCCCACACCAGGAGCCCGTTGAGCGACGGCAGGCGATCCATGCCGCTCCGACGGGCTCCGGGCCGGGCACCTTTACGGGTCCCGGCGATGTAAACGGCCTGATCGGGCCGACCGTCACCCCGGCATGAGAATGAACGGATCGCTCCACCTCACCCAGGGCCCCGGGCGGGGCTATGGCCTCGCCTACGCGCCGTTCGGCGCGGCCGGCGAGCGCGCGGGTCTCCGCTTCGACGACGCGCGCGACCTCAAGCGCTTCCTGGCCGGCCCGCTCCGCCTGCCGAGACGCGAGATCCTGGAAGCGCTGCGGGCGCTGGATCGTCACGGGCGCTACGTGATCCACGAGGTCTGGCTCTCGCCGGACGAGATGACCGCGCTGGCCTGAGCGCACCGAGCCGGCACCCCCGGCTTGACAGGATCACGGTCCCCGGCTAGCGTCCGGGGCATGACTCCCGGCGCGATCTCTCCCGAACAGCTCGCCACGCTGCTCCAGCAGCGCACCCCGTACGCCCTGCTGGACGTGCGCGAGCGGGCGGCCTTCGAGCGTGGTCACATCTTCCGCGCGACGCCCCTGCCCCGCCGCCTGCTCGAGACGCGCCTGCCGGGGCTGGTCACCGCGTCGGCCACGCTCATCGTGCTCTGTGACGACGACGGGCGAATCTCCACGCTGGCCGCGCCCACCCTCGGCGACATGGGCTACACCGAGGTCTTCGTCCTCACCGGCGGGCTCGAGGGCTGGCGTCGCGCGGGCCGTCCGGTGGTCCAGGGCCTCAACGTGCCGAGCAAGGTGTTCGGCGAGCACGTGCTGCACGATCGCAAGACCCCCGAGATCACGCCGCTCGAGCTCTCCGCGCGCATGGCCCAGGGCCAGGACATGGTCATCGTGGACACGCGCACCCCGGAGGAGTACCACCGCGGCTGCCTGCCGGGGGCGTGGAGCATGCCGGGCGGGGAGCTGATCCTGCGCATCGGCGAGGTGGTGGAGCGGCCGGACCAGACGATCGTGGTTCACTGCGGCGGCCGCACCCGCTCCTATCTCGGCGCGGAGTCGCTCCGGCGCATGGGGCTGCCCAACCCGATCGTGGCGGTGAAGAACGGCACGATGGGCTGGCAGCTCGACGGGCTCGAGCTCGAGCGGGGCGCGAGCCGCTGGCCGCCCGCCCCGTCGGAGGCGAGCCGGGCCCGCGCGGTCGACGTGGCCGCGCGCCTGGCCGCCGAGGACGGCACCCCGCTGGTCTCGCCGGACGCGGTGGCCGAGCGGTGGGACCACCGGGACCGCGAGAACGTCTCGCTCCTCGACGTGCGCACCCGCGAGGAGTACGAGGCGGGTCACGTGCCGGGCTCCATCTGGGCGCCGGGCGGGCAGGCGGTGCAGGCCACCGACGAGTACGTGGCGGTGCGGGCCGGCTGGATCGTCCTGATCTGCGACGGCTTCGGGCGCTCGATCATGACCGCGGGCTGGCTCAAGCGCATGGGCTTCCCGCACGTGGCGGTGCTCGAGGGCGGCGTGCCCGCGTGGGAGCGGTCGGGCCGGCCGCTCGAGAGCGGGCAGCCGGCCCCGGCGCCGGGGGGCTACGAGGCGGCGCGGCGCGTGGTGGAGCGGGTGGCCCCCGGCCCGCTCGGCGACGACGTCGTGGTGAGCGTCGATCCGAGCGACGTCTACCAGCGCGGGCACCTGCCCGGCGCGGTCTGGATCGGCCGCGGCCGGCTCGAGCTGCACGTCGCCGAGGTCGCGCCCGACACCGCCCGTCGCGTGCTGCTGACCTGCGCCGACGGGGTGCAGTCGACCCTCGCCGCGGCGACGCTCCGCCGCATGGGCTACGCGGCAGCGCGCGTGCTCGACGGGGGCGTGGCCGCGTGGCGGGCCGCGGGGCTCCCGGTCGAGACCGGCCCCGGCGCCATGCGCGGCGAGGCGGACGACGTGGTGCAGAAGCCCTACGAGCGCGGCCGGGCCGCGATGGAGGCCTACCTGCGCTGGGAGGAGGCGCTCGACCCGCACGGGGTGAGCCCGCACGCGCTGCTGCCGGAGCGACCCGGCGCCCCCGGAGGCACCCGGTGACCGCGGCCCTGCCCGGGCCCCTGGTCTCGACCGAGTGGCTCGCCGCCCACCTGGGCGAGCCGGACCTGAAGGTCGTCGACGCGACCTTCTACCTGCCGCACCTCCAGCGGGACGCGCGCGCCGAGTTCGAGCAGGCCCACGTGCCGGGCGCGGTGTTCTTCGACATCGACGCGGTCGCCGACCACGCGAACCCCCTGCCCCACATGCTGCCCGACGCGAAAGCCTTCGCGGACGCGGTGGGCGCGCTCGGCATCGCGACCGGCGACCGCGTGGTGGCCTACGGGGGCCGCGGGCTCATCGCCTCGGCCCGCGCGTGGTGGACCTTCCGCGTCTTCGGCCACGACCGGGTCGCGGTGCTGGACGGCGGCTCGGCCAAGTGGAAGCGGGAGGGCCGTCCGGTCGAGGCCGGTCGCCCCGCGCCGGCCGCGCAGCGGTTCGCGGCGACGCTCCACCCGGAGCTGGTCGCGGACCTGGACCGGATGCGCGGCATCCTGGAGCGGCGGGACGCGCAGGTGGTGGACGCGCGCTCGCGCGGTCGCTTCGCGGCCACCGAGCCCGAGATCCGGCCAGGGCTGCGCGGCGGCCACATCCCGGGGAGCCTCAGCCTGCCCTACAACGAGCTGTTCCGGGCCGACGACGACGTGATGCTGCCCGTCGAGGACGTGGGCGCGGCCTTCGCGCGCGCGGGGCTCGATCCCGCCCGGCCCGTGGTGGCCAGCTGCGGCTCCGGGGTGAGCGCGGCAGTGCTCGCCCTCGGGCTGTACCGGCTGGGCCGCCGCGACGCGGCGGTGTACGACGGCTCGTGGACCGAGTGGGGAGGCCGGGCCGACACGCCGGTCGCCACCGGAGCGGCCTGATGGCGACCGAGACGTACTCCCTCGAGCAGTTCGTGACCGATCTGGACCGGATCACTCGCGGCGAGAGCGGCCCCGCCGCGATCACCGCCGAGGTCGCGCCCCTGCTCGGCCGTCTGGTACGCAATCCGGCCGCGATCCCGGCGCGATTCCGCGGCCGGGCCCCCGACGGCGGCCGCGGCCGCTTCATGCTCCACCGCGCGCCGCGCTTCAACGTCACCTCGGTGGTGTGGCGTCCCGGGGACCGGGCGGCCGCGCACAACCACGACACGTGGGGCGCGATCGGCGTCGTCGACAACGAGATCGAGGAGACCCGCTACCGCGTGGCCTCCGCCCCAGGAGGAGGCGCCGCGCTCGCGGTCCGGAGCGTGACGCGCCACGGGCCCGGCGCGGTCTCGCTCCTCGTTCCGCCCGACGACGAGGTCCACGCGATGTACAATCCGACCGAACGCGATACCGTCGAGATCCACGTGTACGGGCGCGACCTCTACGGCCTGCCCCGCAAGACCTGGGCCGCCGACGGGCGGGTGACGCCCCTGGTGAGCCCGAAATACCTCAACTGCTGACGAAGGAGGAGACAACATGTCGCTGAGACTCGGAGACACCGCTCCCGACTTCACCGCCGAGACCACCCAGGGGCCCGTCAAGTTCCACGACTGGATCGGCGACTCCTGGGCCATCCTGTTCTCCCACCCGCGCGACTTCACGCCGGTCTGCACCACCGAGCTCGGCTACGTGGCGCGGCTCAAGGGGGAGTTCGACAAGCGCCACGTCAAGTGCATGGGGCTCTCGATCGACCCGGTGGACTCGCACAAGGGCTGGATGAAGGACATCAAGGAGACCCAGGGCCACGAGCCCACCTTCCCGATCGTGGCCGACCCCGAGCGCAAGGTCGCGAACCTCTACGGCATGATGCATCCCGCGCACGACGAGGTGTACACCGTGCGCACCGTGTTCGTGATCGATCCCAAGAAGAAGATCCGGCTGATGATCACGTACCCGCAGACCACCGGGCGGAACTTCGACGAGATCCTGCGGGTGGTCGACTCGATGCAGCTCACCGACGGCTATCGGGTCGCGACCCCGGTGAACTGGAAGCAAGGCGACGACGTCATCATCGTGCCCGCGGTGACCGACGACGAGGCCAAGGCCAAGTTCCCCAAGGGCTGGAAGGCACTGAAGCCCTACCTGCGCCTGACCCCGCAGCCCAACAAGTAGCACCCCGGCGCCCGCGCCCCGACCCGACGAGGCTCGCCCGCTCGTGGCCAGAGCAGCCGAGGTCGTCGTGGTCGGGGCCGGATGCGTCGGGGCGAGCGTCGCCTTCCGTCTGGCCCAGCGCGGCGCCCGCGTCACCGCGCTGGACGCGGGGCCGCCGGGCGAGGGCACCTCCGGAGCGTCCTTCGCCTGGACCAACTCTTTCGCCAAGACCCCGCGCGACTACCACGAGCTGAACGTCGCGGGCATGGAGGAGCACGCCGCGCTGGTGAAGGAGCTGCCCGGCGGGGGCTGGCTCCACCAGGACGGCGCGCTCGCGTGGGAGGGCTCGCCCGCCGGGTGGGCCAGGCTCGAGGCGGCGGTCGAGCGGCTCCACGGCTGGGGCTACGGGGTCGAGCGCGTGACGCCCGGGCAGGCCCGCGAGATCGAGCCCGACCTCCACATCGCCCCCGACGTCGACCACGTGGTCTGGACACCGGGCGAGGGCTACCTCGAGGTGGCGCCGTACATCGCCGCGGTGCTGACGGCCGCGCGGCGCCTCGGGGCGCGCGTGCTCCCCGGCCGGCGGGTGGCGGAGGTCCTGCGCTCGGGCGATCGCGTGCGCGGCGTGCGCACCGAGGACGGCGAGCGCCTCGAGGCCCAGGCCGTGGTGGATTGCGCGGGCGCCGCGGCCGGTGAGGTCGCCGGCCTGGCCGGCGTCGCGCTGCCGCTCGATCGCGCGCCCGGGCGGCTGGTCTACACGTCGCCCGTCGCCACCACCCTGCGGCGTCCGATCCACGCACCGGGCGTGCACTTCCGGCCGGACGGCGGCGGGCGCGTCGTGCTCGCCGAGGCCGCGCACGACCAGGTCTGGCGGGAGACGGCCGAGGCGTGGCCGGCGGAGCGCTCGCTGGCCATCGCGGCCACCCATCTGCCCGTGCTGGCCGGCGCGCGGGTCGAGGCCACCCGCGTCGGGCTCCGTCCGATGCCGCCCGACGAGCGGCCGATGGTCGGGGCGATCCCCGGCCTGGAGGGCTTCTACGTGGCGGTCTCGCACAGCGGCGTCACGCTGGGCCCGCTGTGGGGCCGCGTCGTCGCCGCCGAGCTGCTCGACGGCGTCCTCGACCCGCGCCTCGCCCCCTACCGCCCCGCCCGCTTCCTCTAGATCCCTCTCCCCTCAGGGGAGAGGGCAGGGTGAGGGGTGGCTCGCGTCACGCGCCGAAGGCCCGGTCCAGCGCCTGGGCGAGGTCGGCGATCAGGTCGTCGGCGTCCTCGATGCCGACCGCGAAGCGGATCAGGTTGTCCTTGATGCCGATCTCGAGGCGCTCCTCGCTCGTGAGCTCGTAGAAGCTCATGATCGCGGGCTGCTCGATCAGG
>DATFAJ010000762.1:0-5043 GCA_035254745.1 Candidatus Methylomirabilota bacterium
GAACAAGGGAACGCCTGCCCCCTCGCCCGCCCCTGCCGCCCCCCGCACCTCCGCGGCACTAGGCGGGCAGCGTGCAGCCGGTGCCTGGGTCCGTCACGTTGGCGACCTTGTCGATCGGGACGTTGTTGAGGCCGCCCGCGACTTCCTTCACTTCGCGGATGTAGATGAACGGCTGGATCACGTTGTGGGTCTTGGGATCGAAGCGGAAGCGCCCGCGCGGGCTGTCGAACTCGCTCTTCTCGATGACCTCGACCAGCTTGGGCTTGTCCTGGGTGTTGCCATTGACCGCCTTGAGCGCGCGGACGATGACCTCCGCGGTGTCGTAGCCCTGGCACGCGAAGCCGTCCGGCATCTTGCCGCCGAACTTGGCCTGGAACTCCTTCACGAAGCGCTGGTTGGTCGGGTTGTCGAGCACCGGGGTGTAGAAGTGGCCGGTGATGACGCCGAGGGCCGCCTTGCCCTGCGCGGGCAGCACGTCGGGCTCGGTGAGGAAGCCGGCCCCGGTGAGCTTGATCGACTGCTTGAGCCCGAACTGATCGTACTGCTTCACGAAGTTCACCGCATCCGACCCCGAGAAGAAGCAGTACACCGCCTTCGCCCCCGACTGGCGGATCTTGGTGAGGTAGGGCGCGTAGTCGGTCTCGCCGAGCTTCGGATAGTCCTCGCCGACCACCTTGCCACCCGCCGGCACGAAGGTCTCCTTGAACGCCTCCAGCATGTCCTTGCCCGCCTGGTAGTTGGGGGCGGTCAGGAACACGTCCTTGGACACGTGCTTGGCCACCCAGTCCCCCATGGGCTGGTTGGGCTGCCAGTTCGAGAACGACGCGCGGAAGATCCACTTCGAGCAGCGGGCACGGCTGATCGCGTCGGCACCCGCGTTGGAGACGATCAGGATGGTCTTGCTGTTGTGGACCTTGTCCCGCATGCCCATCAGGATGCCGCTGTGCACCGGGCCGGTGAGGATGTCGACCTTGTCGGAGTCGATGAGCTTCTCGGTCTTGCGGATGCCCACCGGCGGCTGCATCTCGTCGTCTTCCTTGATCATCTCGATCTTGCGCCCGGCCACCGTCCAGTTCTCGCGCGCGAAGACCAGCTCCATTCCCTGGGTGATGGACTCGCCCAGCACCGCGTAGACCCCCGAGTACGGGAGCACGAGGCCGATCTTGACCGGGCCCGACTGCGCGCCCGCTCTCAGCACCCACGGCCCCATTGCCGCGCCCGCCGCCGCGAGAGACGCGGTGCCGAGGAACTTCCGCCGCGTTACGTCTGCCATCGTGATGTCCTCCTGAGACTGTTGGCTAAGACTGTTGGCCGAGGTCGATGCGCGCCGTCGCGGGCGCCGAAGCCCCACAAATTTACACGAAGTCGGTCCGGTATAGGTAACCGGCAGAGGACCGCCCGGGTTTCAGGCCGCCAGGAGCGAGATGACGTAGTTGCCGCTCCCGGAGGAGGGCCCGTAGGCGTGCACGGTCGGCACGAAGCGGTGCCCCGACTCGATGATCGCGCCCATGAGCATGGCCAGGTGGCGGCCGCCCATCTCGGCCTGGGTGGTCTCCACGAACTCGGGCAGCCAGGCCCAGAGCTTCTCGTACTCGCCGTCGGCCAGCAGCCGCGCGAGCCGATGGTCGAGCTCCTGGTCCGCCGGCAGGGGCATGCGCTCGGGCCCACGCACGAGCTTGTGGGAGACGCTGCCGCTGGCCACGAAGCCCACCCGCTTGCCGCTCTCGGCCGCCACCCGGGTCACCAGCCGGCCCCACTCGTACGCCTCGTTCAGGTCGGCCGACAGGCAGACCGACACCGGCACGATCGGGGTGCGCTGCGCGCGATCCAGGTAGCAGACCATCGGCATCACGGTGCCGTAGTCGAGCGGATAGTGCACGTCGTTGGCCAGCACGCATTGCTTCGCGGCGGCCTTGCCGCGGGCGATGAGGCGGGCGGCCAGGTCGTAGTCGCCCGGGTAGTCGTACGGCACCCCGTGAATGATCTCGGGCGCCTCCTGCGCGGTGAGCACGCCCCGGTGCCGCGGCGTCCCGTCCACCACGGTGGGGAACGTCGTGATGAGGTGGCAGGAGTTGATCACGGTCACGTCGAGCCGGGCCCGGTCCACGACCTCACCCTGCGCGACGAGCCCGTCGCGCACCGGCCGGAAGACCTCGGAGGCGAGCTTGCCCTCGTAGGCGGCCTCGAGCGTGCAGTAGCGCGGCGTGTGAACCGTCAGGAATGCGCCGGCGAGGGGGCTCATGGTCTCGTTTCCTTTCCGCTCCGGGACACTCGCTTAGTTCTTCAGGCTCTTCATCTGCGGGGGCCCGGAAAATCCCCCCACTCCCCCAGTCGGCGGACACTCGTTTCCCCCCGCCGGCGGACACCCGTCTCAAGTCTGCTCGATCCGGGCGCGCGCTCACGGAACCCAGGCCACCGCGTCGATCTCGACGTTGACGCCCTTCCGGGGCGGCGCGGCCTCGACGGTGGTGCGGGCCGGCTGGACACCCTGGAAGTACTCCTTGAACACCCGGTTGAAGACCCCGAAGTCGTCCATGTTCCGCAGGTAGACGCCGACCCGCACCACGTTGGCGATCGAGGTGCCGCCCGCCTCGAGGACCGCCTTCACGTTGTCGAGGGTGACGCGCGTCTGCTCGGCGATGTCCTGCGACACGATGGTCTTCGTCACGGGGTCGAGCGGCCCCTGCCCCGACACGAACAGGAAGCCGCCGCACTTGACCCCCTGGGCGATCGGCGACTCGGTGCCCTCGGAGAAGCCGGTCTTGGGCGCCGACTTCGTGAACACGACCTCTGGCTTCATGGACGGAGCTCTCCTTTGAGGCGGGCCGCGATGCCCGCCGGAATGGCCCGCGCCGCGAGCGGGCCGCCCGGGCGCTCGGGCAGGCCGACCCACGCCCGCACCTCGAAGCCGCTCGCGCACCGCCGCTCGCCGACCGATACCTCGTGCTCGAGCCGGAACGTCTTCTCGCGCACCTCGCGCACCGTGGTCTCGATCCGCACCAGGTCCCCGTAGCGTACCGGAGACGCGAAGCGCGCGCCCGACTCCACGATGGGCACCCCGACGATGCGCTCGGCCGGGAACATCTCCGGCCACGGCAGCCCGAGCGAATCGAAGAGCGCCTCGGTGCCGAGGTCGAACCACTCGTAGAAGCGCGGGTAGAACACGATACCGGCCGGATCCGCCTCGCTCCAGCGCACCTTCACCGAGATCGCGTTACTCACCATGGGGCGATGGCCGGCGCAATCCTACCACCTAACCCGGCGGGAGCCGGGCGCGACGTTGGCCGACCGCGGCCGGGGAACGCGGGCGAATCGTCGGGCGTCAGTTGAGCGTGACGGCGTAGCCCCGAGGCGTCATGCACGTCTCGAACTGCTTCCAGCCCGCGTTGTTCCAGCGGTCCGTGGCGTCGGCGCACGCTTTCAGGTCGCTCGCCACGACCTCGGCCGCCTGACGCGGCTCGGCGGTCGACCGCACCCAGAGCTCCGCCAGCACGGTCGAGTAGATCTGCTTGTAGCCCCGGCTGATGAGACACGCATCCTTCATGCGGCCCGGATCCTGGGCGAACCGTCGGCCCCACTCCTTGCACTCGGCTCGATCCTTCGCCTCGGCGGTGGGCTCGGCCGCGGTGGTGGCGCGGCCGGCGAGGAGCAACAGCGCGGCGATCGGCGCGAGCGTTCGCATGCGAGGCCTCCACGACGAGCGGGACAGGCGCTTCTAGCCGGTAGGCTAGGGCGCGACCGGGCGGGGCGCCTACGGATTTGTGTGCTTACTGGGCGCGGCCGGGCCATCCGCCAGCTCGCGCAGGCGGAAGCGCTGGAGCTTTCCGGTCGCGGTGCGCGGCAGCTCGCTCACGATCTGGATCTCCCGCGGCCGCTGGTGCGGCGCCAGCGCCGTCTCCAGGAACCGCCGCACGTCGGCCCGCAGCGCCTCCGCCGAGCCGGCCGGGTCGCGCGGCACCACGAACGCGAACGGCTTGATCAGCCCGCCCGCCTCCGGCGCGCCGACCACGCCGCCGTCGATGACCTCCGGGTGCCGGAGCAGCACCGATTCCACCTCGACCGGGGACACCCACTGCCCGGCCACCTTGAAGAAGTCGTCCTCCCGCCCGCAGTGCACGTGGTGGCCGTCGGCCTCGCGCCGGTAGACGTCCCCGGTCCGGAACCAGTCCCCCACGAAGGTCCGGCGCGAGTGGTCGAGGCGCTTGTAGTACGCCGCGGCCTGCGACGGCGTGCGGACCCAGAGCACGCCCTCCTCGCCGTCGGCCACCGGCCGCCCTTCGGCGTCGAGGAGACGGGCCTCGCTACCCGGCACCGGCACGCCGGAGGAGCCGGCGCGGCTCTGGCCCGGCCGGTTGGAGAGCACCATGAAGACGGTCTCGGTCGCTCCGATGCCGTCCAGGATCTCGACCCCGAAGCGCGCCCGCCAGGCGTCGTAGACCTCGACGGGCAGCCGCTCGCCCGCCGAGATGCAGAACCGCACGGAGCGGAACGTCTCGGCGGGCAGGTCCGCCCGGAGCAGGCGCGCGTAGACGGTGGGCACCGAGAAGAAGATCGTGGGGGCGAACTCTCCCATCACGGCCGCCACCGCGGCGGGGTCCGGCCAGCCCGGATGGAGGTACGCGGCGGCCCGGGCGAAGAGCGGGATCAGGAGCAGGTTGCCGAGCGCGTAGGCGAAGAACAGCTTCGAGGTGGCGAACACCCGGTCGGCCGCGGTCACGCCGACGAGCTCGAGGTAGTGGCGGCACGCGGGGAGCGTCCGGTGGCAGTGCACCGCCGCCTTCGGCGACCCGGTGGTCCCCGAGGTGTAGAGCCAGAAGGCCATCGCGTCGGGCCCGACCGGCTCCGCCGGCACCGGGCCCTCGGAGGCGTCGCGGACCAGGGCGTCGAAGTCCAGCACGGCGCGCGCGCCGATCGCGGCTTCGTCGATCCCGGCCGCCGTGAGCAGCGGACGGTCGGCCACCAGCACCTGGGGCCGGCAGTCCGCCAGGACGGTGCGGAGGTCGGCCGGGCCGAGGCGCGTGTTGAGCGGGACCGCCACCGCCC
>DATFAJ010000763.1:0-8830 GCA_035254745.1 Candidatus Methylomirabilota bacterium
CTCGACGAGCCTCAATGAGGCGGGCGCGTCATTTTGATGAGTCAAACGCTCCAAGCCGCCTGGACGGGTGGACAAGGAATTCGTCGTGGATGTCTACTGGGGACAGAACACGTGCCAGGGAGGTGCCGCATGACGACCTTCAGGCGCATCAAGATTCAGGCGACGGTAGAGACCGCCCCCATGCTCCTGACCGAGGATCAGATCGACGGCGCGCTGCGCAAGCTTCGAGACGGGCTGACCCAGCTCGATGTCGCGATCGTCGGCATCGAAGCCAAGGAGGAGCCGGCGATCGAGCTCCCGCCAACGCTGGAGTACCGGGACTAGGAGAATGAGGCGATTGCTTCATGTGGGGGCCGGACCGGGTGTGAGAGCGTGTGCGTGAAAAGGAGGACGAGCCATGGTGATTCCCTGGATCATTCCCTCCGCTCTCGCCGCCGCCCTCGTGCTGCTGTTCATCCGGGCACTCGGTCCACGACTCTTCGGTGGGACGCTCGCGTGGCGTTACGGGTTCCGGTGCCCGTTCAAGGAGCAGGACGTCGCCATGGAGTTCCGCGAGACCGCGTGGGACGGCCGGCGCATCGACGTCGAGCGCTGCAGCGCGTTCACGCCGGCGGACGACGTGCGCTGCGACAAGGCCTGCCAGCTGCTCGGGCGGCTGCCGCAGCCACCCACGCGGTTTCGCCCGCTGGGTGAGCTGTGCTCGTGCTGGCGGCTCCGGGCGGGCGCGTCCTAGCCGGGACGACGAGAGCGACTCACGCCCCGGAGCGAGCGCGTATCTGCCATCCGGTGAAGAGCCCGATCGCCGAGAGGCCCGCGCCGAGTGCCACCGCGCGCACGTCCAGATTCGCGATCATGACGACGACGGACACGACGCCGAGAACGGGGACGACCGGAACGCCCGCGAGCTCCCCGGGCACTTTGAACGGCCGGGCCAGCTCGGGGCGGAGCCGGCGCAGGACGAGGACGGTCGCGTTCACCGCGAGGAAGACCAGGTACACCGCGAAGTCGGTCACCGCCGCGATGAGGGTGAGGTCGCCGAGCGCGGCGAACGCGGCCGCCACCACCGCCACCACGGCGATGGCGTGCACCGGTGTCCGACGCCCGGGGTGAACGCGGGCCAGGCGCGGGGGCAGGGCGGCGCGCGCCGCCATCCCGTAGATCACCCGTGACGCCGCCGTGACCGCGAGGAGCGTCGTGTTCGCGGTCGAGACCAGGGCGATGACCGCGACCACCCCGCCGCTCGCGCGGCCCAGGTCGTGCGCCATGACGTCCGCGAGCGGACGCGGCGAGGCGGCGAGAGCCGCGGGCCCGAGGACGCTCACCGCGGAGACGGCCACCGCGAGATAGAGGAGGCTCGACAGCCCGAGGGCGAGGAGCAGCGCCCGGGGGACGGTCCGGGTCGGGTCGCGGGTCTCCTCGGCCAGGGTGATGACCTCGTCGAAGCCGAGGAACGCGAAGCACACGAGGGCGGCTGCGCCCAGCACCGCGCCGGTGCCGCGACCGGCGAGGAGATTCACCTCTCCGAGGTGCGGCAGCCCGATGACGACGATCAACAGGAGGCCGCCCACCT
Organism: Candidatus Methylomirabilota bacterium; assembly: GCA_035254745.1. Lineage (GTDB taxonomy): Bacteria > Methylomirabilota > Methylomirabilia > Rokubacteriales > CSP1-6 > CAMLFJ01. The sequence continues at coordinate 1,571 of DATFAJ010000763.1, forward strand.
GCACGGCGCTCATCAGCACCGTGAGCCGCGCGGACTGCTTGATGCCGGCGATGGCCACGAGCGATACGAGCGCGAGCAGCGCGAGACCCGCGACGCGGGGAGGCATCTCCACGAAGTGACCCACGTAACGCCCGAAGCCTAGCGAGACCGTCGCGGCCGCCACGACGAGCCCGACGATCATCATCCATCCCACGACGAACGCGACCCACTCCGGCATCGCCTGGCGAGTGTACTCGTACTCGCCGGCCGCACTGGGGAACATCGAGCAGAGCTCGGCGTAGCTGAGTCCGGTGAGCGCACTCAGGCCGGCCGCCAGCACGAAGGACATCCACACCGAGGCGCCGGCTTGAGCGGTGGCCGCGCCGAGCAGGACATAGATCCCCGCGCCGATGATGATGCCGATCCCGCCCGCGGTGACCTCGGTCAGGCCGAGGACGCGGCGCAGGCCCGGGGCCGGTGCGGGAGTGCTCGACGTGCGGTCGTTCGGCATGGGTTCGGTACCTCACCGGCCGGCCCGGGTGTGTGTCGTTTGGCCTACGAAATTGCTCTCGGCGGCCTATTGAGGCGGCGACCGCCGAGGCCCACGATGACGGCGTACGCACAGCATACGCGTGGCCGGCGGTGGATGCGTCGCGACGCGCGGGAGGGAGGTGGCGGTCATGGAATGGATCCCGCCCATTCTCGTGTTGCTGGGTGTCGTGGTCGTCGGAGTTCCGGTCGGTCTGTACCTGGGGGCGATCGGGCTTCTGTGGGTGTTGAGTCTCGGGTCGGGGGACTCTACGCGATCTCGGACACGCTTTTTCTGCCCCGTGACGAAGCGACGGGTGACGGCGGACTTTCTGACCGAAGCCGGGAGCGAGCGCCCGGGGGACGTGCTCTCGTGCTCGGCGTTTGGGAGGCCCGATGACGTGCGCTGCCAGAAGGCGTGCCTCGATCTCGCCGAGACCCACAGCGTCTCGGCGGCGCTGCTGCCCCGGTACTCGCTGATCGCGGGGGGCACCGCCTATCGCGTGGGGGTCGGAGGTCGCCACGCGGGCGGGGGCGTATAGGGCTATTCCTTCGGCTCGTCGAAGGATCCGGGGGAGATCTCATCGGCGTAGCACACCGGGGAGGCCAGGGGGCTGGGCCTGCCGGGGTCCGGTCTGCCCAGGAAGGCGAGGCCGCCCGGGTCGCGCCGGTAGACGCCGCGCTCGGTGACGATCCAGTTCATCGGGACGTCCCAGGGCTGCGGGTAGATGGTCTTCATCCTGGCCAGCTCGTAGCCGACCCCGATGGCGATGGGCGGCCCCGGCAGGGTCGCCAGCGTCCGGTCGAAGAAGCCGGCTCCGTAGCCCAGGCGGTAGCCGGCCTCGTCCCAGCCGTTCAGCGGCACCAGCATCGCGGTGGGAACCACCGGCTCGGAGCTGGCCGGGTAGGGGATGCCGAGCGGGCCGGAGGCCAGCGCCACGCCAGGATGCCACTCGCGGAAGACGAGCGGCTGCCCCGGCGCGACCACCACCGGCAGCGCGGTGACCGCCCCGCGCGCGCGTAGCGTGTCGGCCAGGGGACGGGCGTCGTACTCTCCCCGCATCGGCCAGCAGAAGGCCACCCTCGCGCCGGCGAGACCCGGGAAGGAGCGCTCGATCGTCTCGTCGATGCGCCGGCGCCAGCGGTCGAGCGTCGCGGCGTCGAGCCGCTCGCGCTCGCCGATGAGCCGGGCGCGCTCGGCCTTTCGCCAGGCCTTCAGCTGATCGGGCGTCATGTGGGCCGGCTCGGGGCTCAACCGGCGCGGCGGGTGTCGCGGATCCGGCGCGCCTTGAACTCGGTCTTCGGCAGCGTGCCGGGCGCCAGCACCTCGACGTCGCACCGCACCTCGCAGCGCACCTGGATCTCCCGGGCGACCTGGGCCCGGATCGAGCCGTCGGGGTGCTCCACCCTCGCGGTCATCACGTCCAGCCCGTCCGGCGTGGTGGCCAGCACGATCTCGTACTCGTCGCCGACGCCGGGCACCGCGCGCACCGCCGCCTCGAGCTGGACCGGGTACATCTTCACGCCGCGCAGGTTGATGAGCTCGTCGGCCCGCCCCGCGAAGGCTCCCACCGCCCGGAGGTGGGTCCGGCCGCACGCGCAGCGCTCCGACGTGAGCGCCGTGTAGTCACCGACCAGGAACCGCAGCTGCGGTGAGCTCTCGGAGTTGAGGCTCGTACACACGGTGAGGCCGCGGGCGCCCTCGGCCACCGGCTGCCGGCTCTCCGCGTCGACCAGCTCCCAGATCTGCACGTCCTCCATCAGGTGGGCGGTGACCGGCCCCGGCCCGTCCGTAGAGGCCGGGCAGGAGTAGCCGCCGCAGTGGGGCGAGACCTCGGTGCAGCCGTAGAACTCCACGAGCCGGGCGCTCCACAGCTCCTCGAGCCGCCGCCGCGTGCCCTCGATGCCCGCCGCCGGCTCGCCGCCGACCAGGATCGTGCGGATGGAGCTCGCGGCCGGATCGAATCCGCGCTCCGCCATCACCCGGCCGAGATGCAGCGCATAGGACGGCGTGCACGTGAGGACGGTCGGCTTGAAGCGATCGATCAGCATCGCGCGCGCCTCCGCGGTCATGCCGCCGCCCGGGATGCAGGCCACGCCCATCCGGGCGAGCGCGAACTGCACGCCCCAGGCGAACACGTGCGGCCCGTAGCCCGCGCAGATCAGCACGGTATCGCCCGGCCGGATGCCGAAGGCGTGCAGCGCGCGGGCGTTCGCCCACGCCCACAGCTCGCGATCGATCTGGGAGTACCGGAAGACCCTCGGCACGCCGGTGGAGCCAGACGACGAGAACATCATCCAGCCGCGCGCGGCCCACAGGGCATCGTCGTGCGTGGTGTAGGTGCCGAAGGGCGGCGCCGCCTCGAGGTCCTCCATCATCTCGGTCTTGTCGACGACCGGCCACCTCGGCAGGTCGTCGACGGTCCGAAGGTCCGTGGGCAGCAGACCGAGCCGGTCGAAGCGGCGGCGATAGAAGGCGCTGTTCTCGTAGAGGAACGGGGTGAGCGCGGCGAGCTTCGCGTCCTGGATGGCCCGGAGCTCGTCGCGGCCCGCGCAGTCGAGCGATGGCGACCAGTAGTCGGCGGAGCCGGGGCCGTCGGGGTCGCGCCGATACCGGGCCAGCGTGTCCAGCCAGTGGACCCGGGTTCGCGCCGCCCGATCGTCGCTCATCGTGACCATGTCCCCGCAGTCCGGCACGTGGGTTGAGCTCAGCGCCCACTGTACATCACGGCAGCGTGCGATGGCATGCGGTCGGCCGGCCCGGGATCGGGGTCGCGGTGGGGCCGCTCCGCCTCACCGTGTGGCTCGAAAGTCGCTTGCCGCGAGGGAGAGCCGGTCGGGAGTGCCACGATTCCGTGACATTGGGTGGAACGGCCGGTGGCATGCGAGTTGCTCCGGATGCTCCCGATGGCGGACTCGTCGCCGATCTCCGAGCGGGGCCAGAGCCTCCTGGGGCACTCGTTCTACAACAAGGGCTCCGCGTTCACGAAGGAGGAGCGTCGCGCGCTCGGCCTCGAGGGGCTGCTGCCCTCCGGGGTCAACACCATCGAGCAGCAGGCCCGTCGGGTGTACGAGAACCTGGCCCGGAAGACGGATCCGCTCGAGCAGTACATCGGCCTCGCCTCGCTCGAGGACCGGAACGAGCATCTCTTCCACCACGTGCTGGGCCAGCACCTGGAGGAGTTCCTGCCCATCGTGTACACCCCGACGGTGGGACGGGCCTGCCAGGAGTTCAGCCACATCTTTCGCCGCGCGCGGGGCCTCTGGATCACCCCGGAGCACCGCGGCCGCATCCACGAGGTGCTGGGCAACTGGCCGGTCGCCGACGTCCGGCTCATCGTGGTGACGGACAACGAGCGGATCCTCGGCCTGGGCGACCAGGGCGCGGGCGGGATGGGCATCCCCATCGGGAAGTCCGCGGTCTACACCGCGGCGGCCGGCATCCATCCCCGGCACACGCTGCCGATCAGCCTCGACGTGGGGACCGACAACCAGGGCCTGCTCGACGACGACCTCTACCTGGGCTGGCCCCAGCGCCGCCTGCGCGGGCCGGCGTACGACGCGATCGTGGACGAGTTCGTGACCGCGGTGCGGCGGACCTTCCCGCGGGCGCTGCTCCAGTGGGAGGACTTCAAGAAGCAGAACGCGTTCAACCTGCTCGATCGGTACCGCCGGGTCCTCCCGTCGTTCAACGACGACATCCAGGGCACCGGGGCCGTGGTCCTCGCCGGGATCCTCGCCGCCGCGCGCATCACCGGGGTGCCCCTCGCGCGGCAGCGCATCGTGATCCTGGGCGCGGGGGCGGCCGGCATCGGGATCGCCCGCCAGCTGCACGACGCCCTTGCGCGCTCCGGCCTCTCGGGCGAGGCCCTCACCCGGGCGATCGGGCTCGTGGACGTGGGCGGCCTGCTCACGCGCGACGGTCAGGCCCTCGACGAGTTCCAGCTTCCACTCGCGTGGCCGGTGGAGGCGGCGCGGGCGTGCGGGCTCGGAGAGCCGCACGGGCTCGCGGCGGTGGTTCGGGCCCTCCGGCCCACGGTGCTCATCGGGGCCTGCGGGGCGGGGGGCGCGTTCGGCCGCGAGGTGGTCCAGACCATGGCCGCGGAGGTCGAGCGGCCGGTCATCCTGCCGCTCTCGAACCCGACCAGCCAGAGCGAGGCGCTGCCCTCGGACCTGATCGCGTGGACCGAGGGCCGCGCCCTGGTCGCGACGGGGAGCCCGTTCGACCCGGTGGTCCACGACGGCCGCCGGATCCGGATCGGCCAGTGCAACAACGCCTTCATCTTCCCCGGCGTGGGCCTGGGTATCCTGGTGGCCGAGGCCCGCGAGGTGACGGACCGGATGTTCCGGGCCGCGGCCGAGTGCCTCGCCGGCGAAGTGGCGGCGGACGAGCTGCGTGACGGCGTGCTCTACCCGCGCGTCCGGGACCTGCGGCGCGTGTCGACGCGGATCGCGCGCGCGGTGGCGCGGGAGGCGGGTGACTCCGGCGTCGGTCGACGGCTCGAAGGCGACGCGCTCGACCGGGCCGTCGCCGAGGCGCAGTGGCAGCCCGACTACCGCCCGCTCGGTCAGTAAATCGCGCGGTGCGGGCCGCTCCCTGCTAGAGTGCCTCCCGCTGGAATCCCAATGACCCGCTGCGGAGGAGACCGCATGACCCAGGACCTCGTGATGTACGGCGTGGACGGCCGGATCGGCATCGTGACGCTCAACCGGGGCGACAAGCTCAACGCGATCAGCCCGGAGCTCAAGCGGCGGCTCGTCGAACGGCTGCACGAGGCCGACCGCGATCCGGCCACCAGCGTGGTGGTGCTGCGGGCGGAAGGGCGCGCGTTCTCGGCCGGCTACGACATCGGCCCCAGCCCCGCGCGCGCCGCGCGCAAGGGCAACGCGCTGGCGTGGCACGAGTCGCTCACCGACGACGTGACCCTCGAGATGACGCCGTGGGACATGCGCAAGCCGGTGATCGCCTCGGTCCAGGGCCACTGCCTCGGCGGCGGCTGCGAGCTCGCGATGATGTGCGACGTCACGATCGCGGCCGACGACGCCCAGTTCGGCGAGCCGGAGATCCGGTTCTCGAACGTGGGCCCCGCGCTGATCATGCCGTTCATCATCGGCTTCAAGCGGGCACGCGAGATCCTCTACCTGGGCGATCCGATCGACGCGCAGACCGCGCTCGCGTACGGGATGGTCAACCGGGTGGTGCCGCGCGCCGATCTCCAGGCCGCGACGCTCAAGTTCGCGCGCCGCATGGCGCTGATGTCGCCGGAGGCCCTCATGGCCACCAAGCTCGCCATCAACCGGGGGGCCGACGCGGCCGGCTTCCGCAACGCGATCCGGAGCGGCCTCGACGTGCTGGCCGGGCTCTACGCGGCCCGCACCGAGGTCGGCACCAAGTTCGACGAGCTCCGTGAGAAGGAGGGGCTCGGCGCCGCCCTGCGGTGGCGCGCGGATCAGTTCAAGGACTAGGGGGGGACGGGCCGAAGGGCCGTCGGCGTCTGACGCGACGAGTCGATCGGGGAATGATCGCGCGTCCTGGCTCGTCTCATGATCCAAGGAGGTGCGCACCATGCGCTATCTGAGGATCGCGCTGCTGCTGCTGGCGGTCACGCTTGGAACGCAAGCCTGCATCGTCCCGGTGCCGGTCGGTCCCGGCTGGCATCATCACCACGGCTGGCGCTAGACGGACGATGTGAGCTGGTAGTCTCGCCCGAGGGGGAGGAGCAGCGGCAAAGGCCCCCCCCTCGGGCTCATCTCACGGCTGGAATCGATTCCCCATCAAGCTCGGCGCGTCGGTCGTGGCCGCGTGACACGACACGCAGACGTAGCGCGCTCCCGCCACCTTGTCACCCACGCGGTCGGGGGCGAGGCGGAAGTCGGTGTAGTGGCTCGGCGGAATGGGCGTCGGCTCGCCCGGCTTCTTTTCCTTCCCCCCGTGGCAGTCGAGACAGGCATTCTCCGCGCGCGTGATGGGGAGGAAATCGGCCACCGCGTGCGGGATCCGGGGTGGTGCGATGAGGTAGGACCGCGGCACGAGAGGGCCCTCGCCGGGGGCGCGCTCGTTGGGCTTCACCGCCGGCGGGGTGGGCACGTCGAACACGCTGCCCTTCGAGAGGCCGAGATCGATGTCCGCGATCGGGGTGGCCGTGCAGCCGGCGGCCAGCACCGCGGCGAGAGCCAGGACGACGGTGGTCTTCACGGCTCCATCCTCGCTCACGCCTTCGTGACCTTGACCGCGCACTTCTTGAAGTCCGTCTGCTTGGAGATCGGGCAGGTCGCGTCGAGCGTCACCTTGTTGATGAAGACGCCCTCGTCGAACCACGGCACGAACACGAGACCGCGCGGCATGCGGTTGCGGCCGCCGGTCTCGACGCGCGCCTTCACCTTCCCCCGCCGGCTCTCGACCCAGGCGAGATCGTGCTGGTTGAGGCCCCGCGCCTCGGCGTCCTTGGGATGGAGGAAGAGGAGTGCCTCGGGCACCGCGTTGTGGAGCCCGGGCACCCGGCGGGTCATGGTGCCCGAGTGCCAGTGCTCGAGGACGCGGCCGGTGGCGAGCCACATGTCGTAGGTGGCGTCGGGGCTCTCCGCGGGGGCGGCGTACGGGCGGTAGAAGATCTTGGCCTTGCCCTCGAGCTTCGTGGGCTGGGGGCTCGTCACCCGGTCGAGGTCCCCCGCGGGGATGGCCTTCATGGCGTCGCCGTAGAAGTCGATGCCCGTGCCCTTCCTGACGTAGGGGTCGTACTGCTCGTTGAAGCG
>DATFAJ010000764.1:0-6945 GCA_035254745.1 Candidatus Methylomirabilota bacterium
TTGGCACCCTTGAGGATCTTGTCCACGTAGGTGGCCGCGCGCCGGAAGAGATCGGGTGTGTTCGCGCTGTAGGTGACGAGGCCGCCCGCGGGTCCCTCCTGGCCATACACCGCGGGCAGCCGGCCGGCGGTCGCGAGATCCGCGATGCGCAGGCGGTTCTCGTTCAGCATGATGTCGGCGAGCACCACCAGCGCCTCCGCGTGATGGCGGGCCATCGCCGCGAAGGCCGGGCCCAGGTCCTCGGGTGTCCGCGCCTCGAGCGGCTGGAGCCGGATGCCGAGCGCCCGGCCGGCGGTCTCCGCGGACTGCAGCTGGGGCGCGTTGCCCGGATTGTCCGGGTTCCACAGCACGGCCACCAGCGAGGCCTTCGGGACGAGCTCCTTGAGGATCTCGAGCAGCTTCCCGGTGACGTCCGGAGCCATGTTGGACAGGCCGGTGACGTTGCCTCCGGGCCGCGCGAGGCCGGCCACGAGGCCGGTCGCCACCGGGTCCACCACCGACGCCATGACGATGGGGACCGTCCGCGTCGCCTCCTTGGCGGCCCGGATCGCGGGCACCGCCACCGCGAGGATGACGTCCACCTTGAGGGCGACGAGCTCGCGGGCGAGGCGCGCGAGCCGCTCGTACCGGCCCTCGGCCCAGCGGGACTCGATCGTGAACGATCGCCCTTCCACGTAGCCGAGATCCACGAGGCCACGGCGGAAGGCGCCCACCAGACCCTGCATCCGTGGATCGGACGCGTTGGCGGGCGAGAGGAATCCGATCCGCGCGATCTTCCCCGCCGGCTGCGCCCCGGCCGCGAGTGGCCGGGCGAGCAGGCCGCCGGTCAGGCCGCCGAGGAACGCGCGTCGATCCACCATTCCTCCTGCCGGCACGCAGGAATGACCGACATGGGCGGCCGGCGGGACGACCTTACACCAGAGGGGCGCGGCCGGTCCTGCGATTTGAGCCGGGCCTTCTGCTAGAATGACCTCGGCCCGGCGATGAAACCCTTCACGCGAGGAGTGCGATGAGCGAGAACGCCTCTCCGATCACGCTGAGCGGCTGGGCGCTCGTCCTCGGCGCCTCCTCGGGCTTCGGCGCCGCCACCAGCCTCGCGCTGGCGCGCGCGGGCCTCGACATCTTCGGCGTGCACCTCGATCGCAAGGCCACCCTGCCCAACGTCGAGCGGCTGGCGGGCGAGATCACCGCGCTCGGTCGGCAGGCACGCTTCTTCAACGTCAACGCGGCCGACGAGGAGAAGCGCGCGGAGGTGGCCACCGAGATGGAGCGCGTGCTCCGCGAGCGGAACCAGATGGGCCAGGTGCGCGTGCTCCTGCACTCCCTCGCCTTCGGCACCCTCAAGCTCTTCGTGACCGATCCGATCAAGGAGGCGGTGACGAAGGCCCAGATGGACATGACCCTCGACGTGATGGCCCACAGCCTCGTGTACTGGACCCAGGAGCTGGTGGGGCGCGGGCTCATGGGCCGCGGCGGGCGCATCTATGCGATGACCTCCTCGGGCGGCGCGCGCGTGCTCCCCTACTACGGGCCGGTGTCCGCGGCCAAGGCCGCGCTCGAGTCGAACATCCGCCAGCTCGCCGCCGAGCTGGCCCCGCACGGCATCACCGCGAACTCGATCCGGGCCGGGGTGACCGCGACTCCCGCCGCGCAGAAGATCCCGAACTACGAGGAGTTCTCCCAGCAGGCCGCCCGCCGCAACCCGCACCGGCGCCTGACCACCACCGACGACGTGGCGCGGGCCATCGTCGTGCTGAGCCACCCCGACACGCACTGGATCACGGGAAACGTGATCGGCGTCGACGGCGGCGAAGAGATCGTGGGCTGACCGTGCCCGAGTGGCTGGCGGTCGTCCTGCTGGGCATCATCGAGGGGGTCACCGAGTTCCTGCCCGTCTCCTCCACCGGCCATCTCCTGCTGGTGGAGAACGCGCAGCTCCTGCCGCGGCAGTCCGACCTGTTCAACATCACGATCCAGTCGGGCGCCGCGCTCGCGGTGCTCGCGGTCTTCGGCGGGCGCATCCGCGACCTCCTCGGGCGCATCAACGAGCCGGCCGCGGGGGGCTATCTCGCGAAGCTGCTGCTGGCCTTCGTCATCACCGGAGTGGGCGGCCTGGCGGTCAAGCGGCTGGGCTTCGTGCTGCCGAAGGAGGTCGCGCCGATCGCGTGGGCCACCCTGATCGGCGGCGTCGTGATCCTGCTCATCGAGTGGGGGCTGCGCGGCCGGGCGGTGCAGGCCAACGTGACCTGGACCATCGCGGTCGCGGTGGGGCTGGCCCAGCTCCTCGCCGCGGTGTTCCCCGGCACTTCGCGCGCCGCCGCCACCATCATGATCGCGATGCTGCTGGGCCTCGCGCGGCCCATCGCGACCGAGTTCTCGTTCCTGGTGGGCGTGCCCACCCTGCTCGCGGCGGGCGGGCTCGAGACGCTGCAGGCGCTGCGTCACCCGGCGGGGCCGCCCACCAAGTGGGGCATGCTCGCGCTCGGGACGGTCGTCTCCGCGGTGGTCGCCTTCCTGGTGGTGCGCTGGCTGCTGCGGTGGGTGCAGACGCACAGCTTCGCCCCATTCGGCTGGTACCGCATCGTTCTCGGCCTCCTGATGCTCGCCCGCTTCGTCTAGGGGTCAGGTCTTACATTCCTACATTTTCCTCACGCTAGGCGCAGCTCTGCCCTCGACGAAAATGTTGGAATGTAAGACCTGACCCCCTACTGGTACTGGCGGAGGATCTCGAGGAAGGTCTCGACGACCTTGGGATCCCAGTAGCCGGCGTCGGTCTCGCGGATCAGCAGGGACACCGCGTCGGAGCGCGACAGGGCCGCCTTGTAGGGCCGCTCGGTGTGGAGCGCGTCGAAGACGTCGACCACCGAGATGATGCGCGCGCCGAGCGGGATCGCCTCGCCCTTGAGCCCGTCGGGATAGCCCGAGCCGTCCCACTTCTCGTGATGGTGCCGCATGATCGGGCGCACCAGCTCCATGCTGCGCAGCCCGAGCACCAGGTCGGAGCCCGCGCCGGGGTGCGCGCGGATGCGCTCCTGCTCGATGGGGTCGAGCGGGCCCGGCTTGAGCAGGATGCCGTCGGGCACCGCGATCTTGCCGAGGTCGTGGAGATAGCCGCCGAGGCGGAGCGCCCGGACCATCTCGTGGTCGAGCCCGAGCGCCTCGCCGAGGGCCACCGCGTAGCGCGAGAGCCGGTCGCAGTGGCCGAGGGTGTAGGGATCGCGCGCCTCGATGGTGAGCGCGAGCGTGGTGATGACCGCCTCCGCCCGCTCGAGCTGGCCGAGCAGCATCTTCACGCGCAGGAGCGCGGCGAGCCGCGTCCGCAGCTCGACGAACTCCACCGGCTTGGTGAAGAAGTCGTCCGCGCCCGCGGCGAGCCCGGCCACCCGCGCCTCCAGGTCGCCCACCGCGGTCAGGATGACCACCGGCATCAGCTCGTAGCGCGGGTCGGCCTTGAGCCGCGCGCAGAGCTCGACGCCGCTCATCGCGCCCAGGTGCACGTCGGTCAGCACCAGGTCCGGGCTCACCACGTTGACGGCGTCGAGCGCCTGCTCGGCGGAGGCGGCCAGCAGCAGGCGGTAGCCGAGCGCGCCCAGCAGCCCCGAGAGGACCTCGCGGATGTGCGGCTCGTCCTCGACCACCAGGATGGTCGGCCGCTCCGAGATCGCGCCCAGCGAGAGATCGAGGCTACCGCTCATCGATCGCCCGCTCCATCCAGGCCAGCACGTCCTTGAAGGGCTGCTCCCAGCCGTCCTCCAGCATGAGCATGTGGCCGTGCCCGGCCGCCTCCTGGTATTCCGACCCGTAGCGCCGCGCGATGCGGCGCTGGAGCGCGGCCGGCGTGATGCGATCGTCCTCCGCGCCGACCACGAGGGTCGGGCACCGCACCGCGGCCGGGTCCACCCGGATGCCCCCGAGCGCGAGCTCGCGCGTGGCCCGGCCGGACTCCGCGCCGAAGCGCGGGAAGGCCCAGTCGCGCTGCGCGGGCGTGAGCCGGTTCAGGCACAGGAAGTCGGCGTGCGCGCGATCCACCGTGAAGGGGCGCCCGGTCAGGATCGCGGGCAGGTAGCGCGTCGCGCGCGCGAGCACCGGCCACTCGAGGCTCAGGACGCCGCGCGGCGGGGCGCTGGTCATGAACACCGCGGCCGCGACGCCGCCGCCCTCGGCCGTCTTCTGGGCGATCAGCCCGCCCATGGAGTGACCGACCACCACCGCCTCCCCGAGTCGCTCCAGGCAGCGGCGGACGTCGTCGACGTAGTCGAGGAAGGAGACGGCGCCGAGCCCACCCGCGGCCGGGCTCTCCCCGTGGCCGCGCAGGTTGACCGCCCACGCGTCCCAGCCCGACTGGGCCGCCGCGTAGAGATAGTTGCGCAGGTACCAGCTCCCGCCCCACATGCCGTGCACGAAGAGGACGGACCGGGAGTGGGCCCGGCCGGCGGGGGCGGCGTGCTCCAGGACCAGGTCGCCGATACGCTCGCTCAACGTTCTGTCGTCCCGGGTGTGATCCGCCCGGCTATCTTACGCCAACCGGGCCGCCTGCGGGCGCTGGTCAAGGGCGTGGGCGGCCGGCTCAGACCGCGGCGTTGAGGCGGACGGTCTCGACCACGAGGCCGGCGGTGAGCACCAGGTCGCGCACGTCGACCCACTCGTTGACGGTGTGGATCTCGCGCATGCCGCAGGCGAGGTTGGCGACCTCGAGCCCGCGCTCCGCGAAGACGTTGGCGTCCGACCCGCCTCCGGTGCCGCGGGTCCGGCAGCTGCGGCCGGTCGCGGCGGCGGCGGCCTGCACGAGGCGCACGATGGAGGCGTCGTCCCGGATGTCGAGCCGGGAGTACTGGCGGTCGACCTGGGCCTCCACCCGGGCCCGGTAGCTCCGGTCGCCCACCCGCACCGAGTGCCGGCGCGCGGCCTCGTCGAAGCAGCTCCGCATGTGCAGGGTCTGGGCCTCGAGCTTCTCGAGGCTCAGGCTCCGTGTCTCGCCGCGCACCGTCGCGAGCGCGGGCACGATGTTGGTGGCGAGCCCGCCCTGGATGAGGCCGAGGTTCGCGGTGGTCTCCGCGTCGAGCCGCCCGAGCTTCATCGCCGCGATCGCCTCCGCCGCGATCTGGATCGCGCTCATCCCCTGCTCCGGGCAGATGCCCGCGTGGGCGGGCAGGCCGTGCACCGTGAAGGTCATGCGATTGGCCGCGGGGGCGCGGGTGATCAGCTCGCACACGCCGTCCACGTCGAGGACGAGCCCGCGCCGCGAGCGAAGCCGGCCGGTGTCGAAGTGCTTGGCCCCGAGCAGGCCGTACTCCTCGGAGATGGTGAACACCACCTCGACGTCGCCGTGGGGGATCGCCCGCTCCCGCAGCACGCGGATCGCCTCGAGGATGGCGACCACGCCCGCCTTGTCGTCGCCGCCCAGCACGCTGGTGCCGTCGGTGCGCACCACGTCGCCCTCGACCACCGGGCGGATCTTCTCGGCTGGGCCCACCGTGTCCATGTGGCCGGAGAGCAGGAACGGCGGCGCGCCGGGGGCGTTGCCGGGGAACCGCGCGAGGAGGTTGCCGGTGTCACCCTCGATCTTCTCGCCCGCGCCGTCGACCTCCACGCTGGCGCCCATCCCCTTGAGGATCGTCTCGAGGCGCCGGGCGATGGTGCCCTCGCGCCGGGATGGGCTCGAGATCGACGCGAGCTCGATGAACTCTTCCTTCAGCCGTGCCGCGTTGATCATGGGGACGTCCTCTGGGGTGCGAGATGGTGGCGCAGCCAGCGCCGGCTCTGCTCGAGGGCCTCGCGGCGGTGGTCCGGATCGGTCAGGCGGTGGTCCGCGCCGGCGATGACGTGCAGGGCGCGGGGTAGGGCGGCGCGCTCGAAGAGCCGGCGCCCGTGCGCGGGCGGCACTACCTCGTCGCGGTCGGCCTGGATCACGAGGACGCGGGGGACGCCGGCGGGCGCCTCGGCCCGCTCTCCACGGAGTACCTCGGCGACGAGGGCCCGCCCGGCCGACTGCGGGTCGGCGCCGGGCAGCTCGCGCAGCGAGGCGGGCGCGTTCCAGGTCACGACCGGCAGCGGGGCGCCGCCCGCGCGCGCGGCCGCGACCCAGAGCGCGACGAAGCCGCCGAGGCTCGAGCCGAGCAGCCCGAAGCGGCCGTCGAGCTCGGGCCGCTTGGCCAGGTGGTCCAGCACGCCCTCGAGATCGGCCACGCGCGTCTCGATCGTGGCGTCCTCGTGCCGCCCGCCGGACTCGCCGCTGCCCCGGAAGTCGAAGCGGGCGAGGGCCAGCCCCGCCGCGGGCAGCTCGCGGCCGAGGAGGAGGTACTTGTCGCTGTCCTTGGAGGCGCCCTTGCCGTGGCAGGCCACCACGCAGGGCCAGGGGCCGGGGCCCCAGTTCGACCGATTCGGGAGGTGCAGCATCCCGACCACGTCGGCGGCGCCGACGGTGACGCGAAAGCGCGGCTCGCTCACGCCCAGACGAGGTCGAAGAGGCGGCAGGTATTGACGGTGAGCTGGTACGTCGCCTCGTCCGCCGGCAGCCGCTTGATCTTGGCCACCTCCTCGGCCACCCGCGCGACGAGCCACGGGCCCGAGGTGACGCTCTCGAACTCGCCCTGATACGGCCAGGGCGCGTCGCTCTCCACCAGCAGCGACTCGATCGGCACGGTCTCGACCATCTCGCGGTCGCGCGCCCGGTAGACCACGTCCGGGGTCACCGACACCAGGTAGCCCGCATCCACGATCTCGCGGGTCACCTCGGGGCTCGCCTTGTGCCAGTGGAAGACCGCGCGCTCGACGCTCCGGCGCTTCAGCGCGGCCAGGGCGTCGGCCGCCGCGCCGTGGGGCGCGTGCAGGATGACCGGCAGGTCGTAGCGGCAGGCGAGATCGATCATCCGCTCGAGGCGCTCGCGGGCCTGCCGCCGAACCGACTCGGGGTCGGTCGCCGCGCCGAGCCCGTACCAGGGCAGC
>DATFAJ010000765.1:0-4066 GCA_035254745.1 Candidatus Methylomirabilota bacterium
GATCTCGCGGCCCGCCTCGGCGAAGCCCAGCAGCGCCAGCACCGGCACGAGCAGGCAGGCGCTGTAGATCGCACGGGCGTACCGCGGGTACCCCGCGCGCAGGCGGAGCCAGAAGTGCAGGCCCACGCAGCCGTGCAGCCACGCGATGACGAGCGCGGTGGCCTGGCGCAGGCCCGCCGCCGGATCGAGCGTCCAGAGGGAGAGCACCACGAGGGTGTAGGTGTCCCGCGTACCCGCCACCTCGTGCGCCAGCCGTGTGCCGACGACGTGCCAGACCAGGAGCAGCGGGATCGTCAGGCCGAGGGAGAGCTGCAGCGCCTCCCACCCCGGCATGCGGAGCGTGCGCCGCCGGTAGAGCGACCAGTAGCCGAGCGAGAGGTGGACGACGAGCGCGGTGTAGAGGGCGATCGTCCCCGGGTAGCTGCGCCAGAGCAGGACGAACCACTCGCGCCCGGCCAGCATCGCGTCGAGGGAGACGAGGCCGAGCGCGTGATTCAGGAAGTGGGTGGTGAGGTACGTGAACAGCACGAGGCCCAACCAGAGGCGGGTCTGTCGAACGACGGCCGCCCCCGATCGGGCCGCGGGCATGAAGCGGGTCGACGTCCTACAGCTTCGTCCGGCCGCTCAGCTTGTCCAGGAAGCCGCCGAGCACCCGGTTGAACTCCCCCGGCTGCTCGACGTTCGACAGGTGCGACGCGCGGCACAGCACCGCCAGCTCGGCCACCGGCAGCGCCGCCTGGATGTCGCGGGCCATGTCGACCGGCGTGCCGGGGTCCTCCTCGCCGACGATCACCAGCGCCGGGCAGCGGACGTCGCGCAGGCGCTCGGTGACGTTGATCTTGGGCAGCGCGTGGCAGCAGCCGACGTAGCCCGCGGCGGGCGTGCTGCGGATCATGCCGCCCACCTTGTCCATCAGGTCCTTCCGTCGCGCCCGGAACGGCGCGGTGAACCACCGCTCGAGGGTGGGCGCCACCATGGGTTCCATGCCCTTGGCCCCCACCGTCTTGATGCGCTCCTCCCAGACCGCGGCCGCGCCCTGCGGGTAGCGACTCGTGGTGTCGCAGAGCACGAGGCTCTGCACCATGGCCGGGTGCTTGAGCGCGAAGATCTGCCCGATCATGCCGCCCATCGAGAGCCCGACGAAGTGGGTGGCCGCGATGCCGAGCCCGTCGAGTAGGCCCTTCAGGTCGTCCGCGAGCTGATCGAGGGTGTAGGCACCGGCGGGCGCCCCGGTCTGCCCGTGGCCACGCGTGTCGTAGCGGAGGACGCGGTAGCGGCCGCGGAGGGCGCGCACCTGCTCGTCCCACATCGAGAGGTTGCAGGCGAGCGAGTGGCTGAAGGTCACCACCGGGCCCTCGCCCTCGATCTCGTAGTTGATGTCGATGCCGTTGGCGTTGAGCCTCATGATCTCCTCACCCTGCCCTCTTCCCGGCGGGGAGAGGGTGTCTGGAGTTCATTCCTGGGTCGCGGTGCTGGGGCAGATCTGATTGTACGGGCAGTAGCGACAGGCCTGGTAGTCGGGGGTCGCCTCGAACTCCCGCTGCCGGATGCCGCGCGCCGCCTCCTGGATGGCCTCGCGCGCGATCACCAGATCCTCGAGGGTGGGCGTGTGCCGCCCGACGAGGCCGGATTCGAGGAAGCGCAGCTCCACCCGTGCGGGCAGGCGCCCGGTCATCTCGTGCTGGGCGAGCGCGTAGATCTTGAGCTGGAGGCTCTCCTTCGCGCGCTGGTCCGCCTTCCTCTGGTCGGTCACGTCGCTCGACTTGTAGTCGACGATCACCAGGCCCTCGGGCGTCTCGTCGACCCGGTCGAAGCGCCCGCGGACCCGGTTCAGGCCGAGATTGAATCCGAACTCCCGCTCCACGTCGGTGGGCTTCTGCCCGGAGGCCTCCTCCTCGTGATAGAAGCGGGTCAGCGCGGCCACCCCGGCCCGCTTCCGCTGCTCCTCGTGCTCGCGGGTGAGAAAGCCCTCGTTGCGCCACGCATTGTCGAACGCGAGCAGGAAGTCCTCGAGCGAGGTGTAGTTGCCGGCCGCGCGCCGCCGCAGGTAGAACTCGACCGCGTTGTGCAGCGCGCTGCCGTAGACCACCGCGTGGTGCTGCCGCAGCGGGATGCGCAGGATGTGGATGTACTGGTACTTGAGCGGGCAGGTCTCGTAGTCGTCCACCTGCCGGTGGCTGATCGCGAGCGGCTCGTCGTCCGCGATCGGCGCTGAGGCGAGGCCTACCGCCTCCGGGGGCGGGGCCAGGCGCCGCAGCTGCTCGATGGCCTGGGCCCGGAACGGCCGCGCCGCGTCCTTGGGCAGGTCGAGGGCCTCCAGGACGAACTGGCTCACCTTCCACTTGCGCTTGCCGCCGAGGTCTTCCGCACTGGTCAGGTAGAGGCGCTCCTTGGCGCGGGTCATGCCCACGTAGAACAGGCGGCGCTCCTCCTGCTCGTGGAAATCGCCGGTGGGCAGGGTGTCCTTGATCAGCTCGGCGGGGATCTCGACCGGGTCGGAGCGACGCGTCGACGGGAACCGGTTCTGCATGCAGTCCACCATGAACACGATGGGCCACTCGAGGCCCTTGGCCTTGTGCACGGTGAGCACGTGCACCGCGGGGGTCTCGGTGTCGGCCTCGGCCACCGCGGGATCGTCGCCCGCGTCGATCAGCGCGTCCAGGTGGTTCACGAACTCGCGCACGTTGTCGTACTTGAGGACGCGCGCTGCATCCTTGACGCGGGTGAAGAACTTGCTGACGTTCTGCACCTCCTGCTCCAGCTCGGCGGGAGCCTTGGCGTAGCGGGTCATGAGCCCCGAGTCGACCAGGAACTGGTAGAGCACCTCTCCGGTCGGATGCTCGCGGGCCAGCTCCATGTAGCGCTGGAGGTCCGCCACCAGCCGGGCCACCGCGCCGGCACCGTCCTCGGTGATCGCGACCTCCTCCGGCACCGCGCGCAGCACGTCGAAGAGCCAGCGGTGCTTGCGGTCGGCGTAGGTCGCGCACTTGGTGAGGTCGACGATCGGCACCTGGTAGATGTCGGAGGAGGCCAGGTAGTGCAGGCTCACCGAGTCGTCCGGGTGGGCCACGGATCGCAGGAACGCGATGAGGAGGCGCACCTCGGGGCGGCCGTAGAGGCCGGCGTTGCCCGAGAAGGTCCACGGGATGCCGCGCATGTTGAGGGCGCGGAGGTAGTGGTCCGCGTCGTGGTTGACCCGCACCAGCACCGCGAAGTCCCGGTAGGGCCGGCCGCGCTCGTGCTCCTCCCGGATCATCTCCGCCACCTGGTCCGACTCGGTCGAGACGGTGTCGAACGCCAGGTGCTCGGGCGCCTCGCCCTTCCCGACGGTGGAGATCAGGCGCTTGTCGATCTTCTGCGCCACCTCGAGCCGGTCCGGGTTGTTGTGCTGGATCAGCCGGTAGGCGGCGTCGAGCACCGCCTGCGGCGAGCGGCGGTTCTCCTGGAGCACGACCTGGCGCGCGTCCGGATAGGCGCGGTCGAAGGCGAGGATGTTGCTCATCGACGCGCCGCGGAAGCGGAAGATGGCCTGGTCGTCGTCACCGACCACCGCCACGTTGCGCTGCCGGGCCGCCAGGAGCTTGACCAGCTCGAACTGCGCGTAGTTCGTGTCCTGGAACTCGTCGACCAGGATGTGCTTGTAGCGCTCCTGGTGCCGGCGCAGCACGTGCGGGCGCGTCCGGAAGAGGCGCAGGGCCTCCACGATCTGGTCGCCGAAGTCGATCTGACCCAGGCGGGCCATCAGGGTCTGGTACTGGGCGTAGGTGCGCGCCAGCTCCAGGTGCTGCTCGGCGTGGAGTCGGGCCTCGTCGTCGGGGGCCCGGGCGAGGAGCCCCTCGGCGAGGGTCAGGTACTCGTCGGGGCCCACGTCCTCGTCCTTGAGTCGGCTGAACTGGGTCAGGATCGCCTGCAGGTGGCGGGTGGGATCGCCCAGCGGCCGGAAGCGCCGCAGCGGGAGCCGGAAGATCCGCTCGCGCAGGAAGATGATCTGCTCCGGGCGCGAAAGCACGCGGAACTCCGGGTTCATCCCCGCCTCGAGCGCGGCCTCGCGCAGCACGCGGTCGCC
>DATFAJ010000766.1:0-3007 GCA_035254745.1 Candidatus Methylomirabilota bacterium
AGCTGATCCACGACCTGAAGAAGGAGCTGACGATCGCCATCGTCACCCACAACATGCAGCAGGCGGCCCGGGTCTCGGAGTGGACGGGCTTCTTCCTGATGGGGGAGCTGGTAGAGTTCGGGGTCACCAAGGAGATGTTCACCACCCCGGGCGACAAGCGGACGGAAGACTACATCACCGGTCGGTTCGGCTAGGAGCGGGGACCAGCCCATGACACGGCACTTCCACGAGGAGCTCGAGGCCCTCAAGCAGACCCTGCTCGCGATGGGCGGTCTCGTCGAGGATCAGATCCGGCGGGTCATGAAGGCGCTCCTGGAGCGCGACGACGTGGTGGCTCGCGAGGTCATCGAGCGGGACCGGCAGGTGAACACCTACGACGTCGAGGTGGACGAGCAGTGCGTGAGCCTGCTCGCCCTGCACCAGCCGGCCGCGGGCGACCTGCGCTTCATCACCACCGCCATGAAGATCGTCACCGACCTGGAGCGCATCGGCGACCAGGCCGTAAACATCGCCCAGCGCGTGCTCGAGCTGAACGTGGAGCCCCAGCTCAAGCCCTACATCGATCTCCCTCGCATGGCCGAGAGGGCCCAGCGCATGGTCAAGGAGAGCCTCGACGCCTTCGTGGCCCGGGATACCGCCCTGGCCCGGCAGGTCTGCGAGGAGGACGCCGAGGTCGACGCGCTCAAGGAGCAGATCTTCCGCGAGCTCCTGACCTTCATGATGGAGGATCCCCGGACGATCCCCCGCGCGATCCGGTTGATCCTGATCTCCCGCTTCATGGAGCGGGTCGCCGACCACGCCACCAACATCGCGGAGATGGTGATCTACATGGTCGAGGGCAAGATGGTCCGGCATACGCTGGCCTGAGAACCCCCGCGTGTATACTCAAGTTGTGAGCGCCGATCGTCGCTACCAGCTCCAGTCCGAGGAGGCCAACCGGCGCCTGGACGCCCTCCTCGAGCACCTCCGGGTCCCGGAAACGGCGTGGCCCCTCTACGCCGAGATGCTGACCACCGCGCTCAAGATGTACGAGGACGGCACCGGGGTGGCCGACCTCAAGATCGCGAACAACGCGTTCAAGGAGATCCGCTACGGCTTCAAGGTGTTCGCCCCGTGGCGGAGCGTGCCGAAGGTGACCGTGTTCGGCTCGGCCCGGACGCCGCGGGAGCACCCGATCTCCGAGCAGGCCTACGCCTTCGGCAAGCGGATCACCGGTGCGGGATGGATGGTCATGACCGGCGCGGGCGGCGGGGTGATGGGCTCGGCCCAGGAAGGGGCGGGGGGCGAGCGCTCGTTCGGCCTCAACATCCGCCTGCCGTTCGAGCAGGAGGCGAACCCCTGGATCGCGGCCGATCCCAAGCTGATCTCGTTCAAGTACTTCTTCACCCGGAAGCTCTTCCTGGTGCGGGAGGCCCACGCGATGGCCTTCCTCCCCGGCGGCTTCGGGACCGCCGACGAGGCGTTCGAGGCGCTCACCCTGATCCAGACCGGCAAGTCGCCGGTGCTGCCGCTCGTGATGCTCGACGAGCCGGGCGGCACCTACTGGAAGACCTTCGACACCTTCGTGCGGCGCGAGATGGTGGGACGCGGCATGGTGGGGCCGACGGACCCCGACCTCTACCGGATCACCGACGACGTGGAGACGGCCGCCGCGGAGGTCGAGGGCTTCTACCGGAACTACCACTCGCAGCGCTACGTGCGCGACTCGCTGGTGCTCCGCATGCGGCGCGCCCTCGCCCCCGAGACCCTCGCGGAGGTGAATGAGCGCTTCGCGGACATCCTGACCGGGCCGGTGGTGCAGGCGCCCGGGCCGGTGGCGGGCGAGGGGGACGAGCTGCCGGAGCTGCCGAGGCTGGTGCTGCCCTTCAACCGCTCGGGGTTCTCGCGGCTGCGGAGCCTGATCGACGTGGTGAACGCCCCGGCCTGACGCGCCCCCCCGAGCCTACTCCGGCTCCTCGCGCTCCTCGGTGGTCTGGCACGCGGTGCACACCCACGTGCGGAGCAGGGTGACACGCTTGGGATCGCGCCTGAGCGTCCACGGCATCAGCTTGCGGGCGCCGCAGCGCGGACACACCTCGGTGGGCTGACCCGGCTGCACCTCGTGCGGGAGCCACGGGATCTTGGGCTTCATGCGCGCGATTATACCCGAGCCTCGGGCGCGCGCCCACCGGATGGCCGCTCAGCCGCGCAGCAGCCGCTCCACGTCCTCCCGCGCGGTGGCGACCCGGCGCCAGCCCAGGAAGGTGCGCCGCAGGGCCGGGTCCGGCAGCCGGGCGACGATCTGATCCAGCGTCTCGGCGGTCAGCCGGGCCGCGGTCGCCGCCTCGTCCATCCGCCCCGCCGCCGCCTCGGTCCGCGCGAGGAGATAGGCGGCCTGCCACGTGAGAGTGGGATAGCCGATGCGCCGGGCGACCGCCAGCGCCCCGGCCAGGTTTTCGCGGGCGTCGTCCCGCCGGCCGCCGTCGAGGAGGATCTGACCGCGGAGGGCGAGGGCCTTGGCCTCGTACTTCATCGATCCGGTGCTGCGGGCCTGCTGGAGCGCCTTGTCGGCATGCTCGAGGGCGCGCGCGGAATCGCCGCTCGCGATCAGGGCCTCGCTGAGGTACGCGCTCAGGTGGAGCGACCATCGCCAGCGGTGAGCGCCGAAGGCGAACTTCTCCACCCGCTCCTGGGTCTCCTCCATGAGGGCCAGCGCCCGTCGGGGATCGCCCAGGTTGAGCTCGTCGAGGCTCAGGTTGATCAGCGAGCTGACCTCCACGTTGGCGTTCTTGGCCCCCCGGCCGATCTCGGCCGCCTCGCGGTTGTACTCGGTCGCACGGCGGAAGTCGCCCACCTCCTGGTAGAGCCAGCCCAGGCTGTTGGTGAGCCGGCCCATGATGAACGAGTTGTTGCGGTCGCGGGCCTTGGCCAGCCCATCGTCGATGGTGGCGAGCGCCTCCACGTAGTGCCCGAGGCCGATCTGGCTCAGGCACAGGAACGCGCCCGCGATCATGTCGGAGAGGCCGTC
>DATFAJ010000767.1:0-4926 GCA_035254745.1 Candidatus Methylomirabilota bacterium
CAGCGCGCCGGGCTCGAACGTCATCTCGATCTGCGCGCCCCGCACCTGGGCCTCGTGCTCCCAGCGCGCGCGTGTGAGGTCGATGCTCTCGCGCACCGTCTCGTTGAGATCGACCAGCACCGCATTGGCCCCGTGCCCGGCCCGGCTGAAGGCCTGGATGCGCCGGACGGTGTCGGCCGCGTCGAGAGCGGCCCGCTCGATGGTGCGGAGCGCCGCGCCCATCTCGGGATCGCGGCTGCGGTAGAGCAGCAGCTGGCTCCGTCCGAGCACGACCGCCATGAGGTTGTTGAGGTGGTGCGCGGCGCCCGCGGCCAGCTCCCCGACCGCGCGCAGGGTGGCCCCCCGCACGAGCGTGTCCTGCGCGGCCTGCAGCTCCTCGAGCGTCCGGCGGAGGTCGCCGACCAGGCGCGCGTTGTCCATCGCGAGGGCGGCCTGCCGGGCCAGGGCGGTGAGCGTCGCCTCGTCGCGCCCGGTGAACGGGCGCGGGCTGCGGTTGAAGGCCCAGAGGAGCGCGATCGGCTCGCCCGCCGCGTCGGTGACCGGGACCGCGACCATGCTGACGACACCCTCGGCGCGCGCCCACTCCGCGATGGCGGGCGGGCGCTCGAAGCGGGGGTCGGCGAAGTAGTCGGCGGTGCGCTGCGGCCGCTTCTCGCGCAGGGCCAGGCCGGCCAGGCCGTGACCCGGCTCGAGGCGCAGCGGGTCGGACACCCGCACGCGGGTGCCCGCGGTGGTGACCGTCTCGAGCGCCCCGGTGCGCGCGTCCACGCGGGAGCAGGCCGCGCCGTCGGAGCGGAGGAGGGTCGGGATCTCGCGCACCACCGCGCCGAGCGCGGTGACGACGTCCGGCGAGGAGAGGGTGTCGGAAGCCACCCGCTGGAAGGCCTCGATCTCGGCGAGCCGCCGGACGGTCTCCGAGTGCAGGCGCGCGTTGCGGACCGCCACCGCCGCGGAGGCGGTCAGGGCTTCCGCGAGGGCCACCTCGGCCGAGCGGAACTCGCGGCGCTCCCGCGTCATGCACGCCAGGATGCCGATCACCTCGTCGTCGAGCAGGATCGGCACGCAGAGGAGCGAGGCGAAGCCCTCCGCCTTGAACCAGGCGCGCTTCTCGAGCCGCCGGTCCTGCTGCACGTCGGCCAGGACGAGGGGCTTGCGGTTGGTCAGCACCCACCCCACCAGCGACGAGCGGGTGGCGACCTGCTCGGTGGCGGGCAGCGGGGAGCGGATGCGCCCCTGGTGGGCGGCGAGCCGCAGCACCTCGCCCGCCTCGTCGCGCAGCCAGATGCGCGCCACCTCGGTCTCGAGGCGGGTGCGGGCGAGGGCGGCGAGGCGATCGAGCACCTCGGCGAGGTCGAGCGTCGAGGTGAGCAGCCGAGTCGCCTCGGCGAGGACCTCCAGCTCTTGCGGGCTCGGATCGCTCATCGGATCGGCGGATCGGGCGGACTATAGCGCAGGCCTGAGCAGGGCGCCACCACGCGACGCGCGGCCGGGGTCGGCCTTGACCCCCCCCTCCTTTGGACGTAGCATGCACCCATTCCCACGCGGGAGCTCGGAAGCCCGGGCTGAGAGGGCAGCGGGGACGCTGCCGACCGCTACAAACCTGACCTGGGTAATGCCAGCGAAGGGAGGCCCTGCATGAAAATCTATCTCTCCGCATCCAACCCCTCGGTTCGTGTCCCGTTCCGCGAGGTCACCCTCTCCAATCACGAGCAGATTCGCCTCTACGACACGAGCGGGCCCTACACCGATCCCGAGTACACCCCGGACGTCAAGCAGGGCCTGCCCCCGCTGCGGCGGCACTGGATCCTCTCGCGGAACGACGTCGAGCCCGGCGCGGGCGGCCGCTGGGGCCTGCGCGCCAAGCCCGGCCACCGCGTGACCCAGATGCACTACGCGCGCCGGGGCGAGATCACCCCCGAGATGGAGTTCGTGGCCCTGCGCGAGGGCATGAGCCCCGAGATCGTGCGCGACGAGATAGCCCGCGGGCGCGCCATCATCCCGGCCAACATCAACCATCCGGAGACCGAGCCGATGATCATCGGCCGGAAATTCCTGGTGAAGATCAACGCGAACATCGGCAACTCCGCGGTGTCCTCCTCGATCGAGGAGGAGGTCGAGAAGATGACGTGGGCCACCCGCTGGGGCGGCGACACCATCATGGACCTCTCGACCGGCAAGAACATCCACGAGACGCGCGAGTGGATCCTGCGGAACTCGCCGGTGCCGGTGGGCACGGTGCCGATCTACCAGGCGCTCGAGAAGGTCAATGGCAAGGCGGAGGATCTCACCTGGGAGGTCTACCGCGACACCCTGATCGAGCAGGCCGAGCAGGGCGTGGACTACTTCACGATCCACGCGGGGGTGCTGCTGCGCTACATCCCGCTCACCGCGAAGCGTCTCACCGGCATCGTCTCGCGCGGCGGCTCGATCATGGCCAAGTGGTGCCTGGCCCACCACCAGGAGAGCTTCCTCTACACCCACTTCCGCGAGATCTGCGAGATCATGGCCGCCTACGACGTCGCCTTCTCGCTGGGCGACGGGCTGCGCCCCGGCTGCCAGGCCGACGCCAACGACGACGCCCAGTTCGCGGAGCTCGACACCCTGGGCGAGCTGACCACCGTCGCGTGGGAGCAGGACTGCCAGGTGATGATCGAGGGCCCGGGCCACGTGCCCATGCACCTGATCAAGGAGAACATGGACCGGCAGCTCGCGGTCTGCCACGAGGCGCCCTTCTACACCCTGGGGCCGCTCACCACCGACATCGCGCCGGGCTACGATCACATCACGTCTGCGATCGGCGCGGCGATGATCGGCTGGTACGGCACCGCGATGCTCTGCTACGTCACCCCCAAGGAGCACCTCGGCCTGCCCGACCGTCAGGACGTCAAGGACGGGGTCATCGCCTACAAGATCGCGGCCCACGCCGCCGACCTGGCCAAGAACCATCCGAAGGCGCGCGAGTGGGACGATGCGCTGTCCCGCGCCCGCTTCGAGTTCCGCTGGGAGGACCAGTTCAACCTCGCGCTCGACCCGGAGACCGCCCGCGCCTTCCACGACGAGACCCTGCCCGCCGAGGGCGCCAAGATCGCCCACTTCTGCTCCATGTGCGGGCCGCACTTCTGCTCGATGAAGATCACCCAGGACGTGCGCGACTACGCGGCGAAGCACGGCATCGGCGACGAGACCGCCGCGGTGGTTGCCGGCCTGCGCGAGAAGGCGGCCGAGTTCAAGAAGGCCGGCGGCCAGCTCTACGTGAAGCAGTAGGCATGACCGCGTTCGGGGACTACGAGCGGTACGACGCCCTCGGCCTGGCCGACCTGGTCCGGCGCGGCAAGGTGACGCCCACCGAGCTGCTCGAGGCCGCGATCGAGCGCGTGGAGGCGCGCGACCCGAAGGTCAACGCGGTCATCATGCGCCTCTACGACTACGGCCGGCGCGCGATCGCCGACGGGCTCCCCGACGGGCCGTTCCGCGGGGTGCCGTTCCTGTTGAAGGACCTGGGCGCCCCGCTCACCGGGGTGACCATGACGCGCGGCAGCCGGTTCTTCGCCGACACCCCGCCGTCCACGTTCGACAGCGAGAACGTGGCCCGGCTCAAGCGCGCCGGGCTCGTGATCTTCGGCCGCACCAACTCCTGCGAGGTCGGGCTCTCGCTCACCTGCGAGCCCCAGCTCTACGGCCCCACCCGCAACCCGTGGGACCCGACCCGCATCTCCTCGGGCTCGAGCGGCGGGGCGGCGGCCGCGGTCGGCGCGCGCATGCTGCCGATGGCGCACGCCAGCGACGGCTTCGGCTCGATCCGCGCCCCCGCCGCGAGCTGCGGGCTGGTGGGGCTCAAGCCCACGCGCGGTCGCAACACGTTCGCGCCCGTCACCGGCGAGGGCCTCGGCGGCTGCTCCACCGAGCACGCGGTGACGCTCTCGGTGCGGGACAGCGCCGCGCTCCTCGACGCCACCCGTGGCCCCGGTCCCGGCGATCCCTACACCGCCCCGCCTCCCGAGCGGCCGTACCTGGACGAGTGCGGGTCGCCGGCTCGGCCGCTCCGCATCGCCTACACGAAGGTCGCCCCCAACGGCGCCGCGGTGGATCCCGAGAGCCTCGCCACGCTCGACGACACCGTGAAGCTCTGCGCCCAGCTCGGCCACCAGGTCGAGGAGGCGGACCCGGACATCGAGCGCGGCGCGGTGATCCCCACCTTCATCACGCTCGCCGCGGTCAACACGGTGGTGAATCTCTCCACCCACCCCACCGTGGGCCGGCCCGCCGTCGAGGGCGAGGTGGAGACGGTCACCTGGAACACCGCCCGGATCGGCGAGCGGACCAGCTCGGCGCACTACGTGCGCGCCACCCAGACCGCGCATCGGCTGGGCCGGCAGATGGCGGCCTTCCACACGCGCTACGACGTGCTGCTGACTCCGGGGCTCGGCCAGCTCCCGGTCAAGCTCGGCTGGATCGACATGATGATGGACGACGTCGAGGAGTACTGGCGGCGCGTCTTCACCTTCTCCCCGTTCACGGTGTGGTTCAACCTGACCGGCCAGCCCGCGATGATGCTGCCGCTCGGCCAGTCCCAGAGCGGCCTGCCCGTCGCGGTGCAGCTCGTGGCCCGCTTCGGCGACGAGGCCACGCTCTTCCGCCTCGGCACCCAGCTCGAGGCCGCTCGCCCCTGGTTCGCGCGCAAGCCCGCCCTCGCCTCGTAGCCCTTCACGCGCGCCGCGCCGACCCGGACCCCTCGCGAGCGCACCTCGCCTGAGGCGGCCGGGTCCTGTCGGCGGGGGCGGCTCCCGGCTGGCCGTCTCCGTCACCCGCTCGCCGGATTCGCCGCTCTTCGCGCGGCGTACCGGACTCGGGGGGCCCACTCCGCGGCCACCCGGGAGCCGCCCCCGCCGCCACCCGGCCGGTCTCGGGCCAGCTCGCTCGCGAGGG
>DATFAJ010000768.1:0-12657 GCA_035254745.1 Candidatus Methylomirabilota bacterium
GTGGCGATCGAGAGCGACATCTGCCTGAGCGTCACCAGATGCGCGGTGAAGTGGCCGATCAGGGCGGCGGCGCGCTCGGGCGGCTCACCACCCACCTCGCGGATCAGCTCGATCACGAGCTGGAGCGACGAGAGGTACCGCTCCGGGCCGCTGCGCTCGAAGCCGAGCTCGGTGGTCACCTGCTTCCAGCCCTCGCCGTCCTTGCCGACCAGCATGTCGTCGGGCACCAGGCAGTCCTGGAAGTGCACCTCGTTGAAATGGTGCCCGCCGGCCAGGTCGTAGATCGGGCGGATCGAGATGCCGGGCGACTTGAGATCCACCAGGAACTGGGAGAGCCCCTCGTGCTTCTTGTCCGGCACCACCTTGGTGCGGAAGAGCGCGATCGCGTAGTCCGAGAGGTGCGCGTTGCTGGTCCAGATCTTGGTCCCGTTGACCTTGTAGCCGCCCTCGACCTTCTCGGCCCGGGTGCGCACCGAGGCCAGGTCCGAGCCCGAGTCCGGCTCGCTCATGCCGATGGCGAAGGCCAGCTCGCCGCGCGCGATGCGGGGCAGGAACCGCTGGCGCTGCTCCTCGGTGCCGAAGCGCAGCAGGAGCGGGCCGCTCTGGCGGTCGGCCACCCAGTGCGCGCTGACCGGCGCGCCCGCGGCCAGCGTCTCCTCCAGCACCACGTAGCGCTCGAGCGCGGTGCGCTCGTGGCCGCCGTACTTCTTCGGCCACGTCATGCCGATCCAGCCGCGCTCGCCCATGCGGCGCGAGAAGGCGCGGTTGAACCCGCCCCAGGAGCGGGCGCGGTCCGCGCCCCGGAACTGGGCCAGTTCCTGCTTGAGGAAGGTGCGCACCTCGTCACGCAGCGCTTCCGCCTCGGGGGGCAGCGTCGAGAGCTCGAAGTTGAACGTGGCCATGGTTGGCTCCTGAGTTATCTGAACAGTGATCGCGCGATGACCATGCGATGGACCTCGGACGGTCCCTCGCCGATGCGGCGGACCCGCGCCTCGCGGTACCAGCGCTCGAGCGGAAACTCCTTCGACACCCCGTAGCCGCCGTGGATCTGCACCGCCGCGTCGATCACGCGACCCAGCACCTCGCTCGAGTAGAGCTTGGCGATGGAGGCCTCGACCCGCGCGTCCTCCCCGCGGTCGGCCTTCCACGCGCCCTCCCAGATGATCCAGCGGCACGCGCGCAGCTCCACCTCCGCGTCGGCCAGCATCCACTGGATGGCCTGCCGCTGGCTCAGCGGCGCCCCGAACGTGGAGCGCTGCTTGGCGTGGGCGATGGCCATGCGGTGCGCGGCGACCGCGACCCCCAGGTTGCACGCCGAGTACGGGAAGCGGTTCTTCACCAGCAGGTCGAACGCGAGGTCGAGCCCCTGCCCTTCCTGGCCGATCAGGTTCTCGGCCGGGATCTCGCAGTCCTCGAAGGTCACGTCGTTGGGAATCGCCGAGGTGCGGATCACCCGGATGGGCTTGGCGTGGAAGCCGGGCGTGCCGTGCTCGAGGATGAAGCACGAGATGCCGGCGCGGCCCTTTCCCTTGTCCGTCCGCGCGAACACGATGCCCCACGGCGCGTCGTGGGCCCGGGAGATGAACACCTTTCTCCCGTTGAGGACCCACTTGTCGCCGCGGCGCTCGGCGCGGGTCTGGATCGCACCGGCGGGATCGGAGCCCCCCGAGGGCTCGGTGATCGCGAAGAACGTCTCGTAGCCCTCGCGGAGCGCGGGCACCGCGTACTTCTCGATCTGCGCTCGGCTCCCGGCCCAGATCGCGGGCGGCGGGTAGCGGCCGAACACGCCGCAGCCCGGGTTGTAGAGGCCCATGCGGTGCTGCGACATCGCCTCGAGCGCCACGCACATGCTGAACGTGTCGAGCCCGCCGCCGCCGTAGGCCTCGGGCGCGCCGAGGGTCCAGAGCCCGGCCGCCTTGGTCTTCGCGGAGAGGCGCACGAAGTCCTCGCGCGGGATCTCGGGCGCGTCCGGATCGATGGTCTGCTCGAGCGGGACGATCTCGTCCTGGACGAACCGCCGGATCTGCTCACCGAGCAGACGCAGCTCTTCCGGGAGAGTGAAGCCGGGGAACACCGTCATGGTGGCGTGGCTCCTCGAGAACCCTGAGGCTTGTCTGGCCGCTCGCCGGCCCTGTCAAGCCGGGAGCATAGCGCCGATGGCCCACCTTGAGCAATCGGCAACCCTCGGGGAAGAGCCGGGCTAGTACCTTCTCGACGCGCCGGTCAAGAGCCAGAGAAGATTCAGGACCGGGCTATCCGGCTCGGGGCGGCTCGCGCGCTCGACGCTCGGCGACGCCTTGGCCTTCCTCGGCGGCCCGACGATCGCCTTCGGCGGGCTCTTCGGGGACGGATCCTTGAGCTCCCCGCTCGCTCGGCTCGGCGACGTCGCGGCGCCGGGTCCCTCCGCCCTCGCCGAGTCGGACCCGTTCAAGAGCAGGAAGGCGACGCCCGCGACGGCCAGGACCATCTTCCACATGCCCATTGTCCCGTCAGATGCGCACGACCGCGACGTCGTTGGCGGTCAACCAGGCGGACACCTTCGCCCATCCGAGCGGATCCCGCTCCTCCCAGCCGCGGAGCGCCGCGGCGGGAACGACGACCCCCGGGGGACGGTTGCGGATGACGCGCTCGACCAGCACCGCGAGATCGGTGTCCGAGTTGAGCTCGGCCAGCAGCGCGGTCGCCGCGGTCAGCGCGTCGGCGTCGAAATCGCCGCGCCGCCCCGGGAACCGGATCGCGGCCATGACGGTCGGGTCCTCGCTCATCGCCAAGCTTGGGCGTGAACCATGTCTTCCTCCTCGGCGTCGAGGTATCGGCTACGGCCGTGTTCGCAACCGGCGTGCCACTCGCCCACGTCGGCAGGTCGTTGGAATTGCTGAGCCGCCGGGGGAAGGGCTCCGGGCACGTCGGTAGGACTTTCCCGGTGCGATCGAGAACTTTTGGCCCACCGTCACGGACCCTGCAGAGAATTGCAGGCCGCCGCGAGGCCGTCCGCCGCGCATTCGCGTTGCCATCGTCGCCGGACTTCACCGAAGATCATCTGGACGCGGTTCGCCACTACAGGAGGAGCGTCGATGACCAACTACAGGTGGTACGCCTTCACCGCCACGCTCTGCGGGGTGCTCGCCCTGGCCGGCCCGGCCGCGGCCGACTGCGCGTGGGTGCTCTGGTCGCAGCTGCACGATCCAAGACCCGGCGCCTGGGTGCTCCAGACCGCATATCCGAGCGTGGGCGCCTGCACCAAGGCCCTCGACGAGCGCGAGAAGGAGGGCCGCAAGGCGACCTACGTCACGGAGAGCGGCGCCCGGATCAAGGGACTGGCCGACCGGCGCGCCTCGACGGACCTGTTCCTCCGCTACGGCAGCGACGCAAGCAACGGAGGCGTCGCGTGGCAATGCTTCCCCGATACGGTCGACCCGCGGGGGCCAAAGGCGAGGTGAGGACCCGACAAACCGGGGTACACTCCCGGGGCGGTCAATTCGAGCCAGGAGAGATTCCGGATGCGGAAGCGCTGGTCCCTGTCGGTCCCGATGGAAGGCTTCGCCCTGCCCGAGCTGACCGAGGTCTCGCGCGAGGCCGAGCGGCTCGGCTACACCGACGCCTGGTCCTTCGAGGTGGACGGCGTCGACGGCTTCACTCCTCTGGCCGTGATCGGCCTCGCCACCCAGATGCGGCTCGGCACCGCCATCGCCAATGTCTACACCCGCGGGCCCGCCACGCTCGCCTCCACCGCGGCCGGGCTCGCGGACCTCGCCCCCGGGCGCTTCGTGCTCGGTATCGGCGCGGGCTCGCAGCCCATCGTGGAGTCCTGGAACGGGGGCACGTTCAGCCGGCCCGCCACCCGCGTGCGCGAGACCGCCCAGTTCCTCCGCGCGGCGCTGGCCGGCGAGCGCGTGGTCTTCAAGGGCGAGACGTTCGCGGTCGATGGATTCCGCCTCACCCGCGTCCCCGCGCAGCCGGTGCCGATCTACGTCGCCGCTCTCCGCGAGGGCATGCTGAAGGTCGCGGGCCAGGTCGGGGACGGGGTCATCCTCAACTGGCTCTCTCCGGACGACGTGCCGCGCTCGGTGGGCGTGGTGCGCGCGGCGGCCCGGCAGGCCGGCCGCGATCCCGACGCGATCGAGGTCACCGCGCGCCTGTTCGTCAACCTCGACCCGCCCGGGCCCGAGTCGGACCTGGTGGTGCGCCGCCACATCGCCGGGTACCTGAACGTGCCGGTGTACCGCGCGTTCCAGGAGTGGCTCGGCCGCACCGAGGCGCTCGGCCCGATGTGGCGCGCCTGGGGCGCGGGCGATCGCCGGGGCGCGGTGGCTGCGATCCCGGACCAGGTGATCGGCGACCTGATGCCGCGCGGGAGCCTGGGCGACCTCAAGGCGCGCATCCAGCTCTACCTCGACCGGGGGATCGACACCGCGTTCCTCTCGCTCATGACCACCGAGCCGGATCCGAAGAAGAAGCGCGATCTCATGCTGAACGCGCTGCGCGCCCTCGCCCCGGGCGGGCGGTAGCGCCAGACCCGGGCCCGAGCCCACGGAGACCTCCCCATGGCCGACGAAGTCCTGATCTCAGTCGAGGCCGGCATCGCCACCGTGACCCTGAACCGGCCGGACCAGCGCAACGCCATGAACACCGCGCTGCTCCAGGGCCTGCGCGCGGCCGTCGACT
This sequence comes from Candidatus Methylomirabilota bacterium, assembly GCA_035254745.1. GTDB lineage: Bacteria > Methylomirabilota > Methylomirabilia > Rokubacteriales > CSP1-6 > CAMLFJ01. The sequence continues at coordinate 4,666 of DATFAJ010000768.1, forward strand.
CGCTCGACGAGCGCCGCGACGTCCGCGTGGTGGTGGTGACGGGGGCGGGCCCCGCCTTCTGCGCGGGGATGGATCTCAAGGAGATGGAGCAGCGCCGGGGAGAGGCCGATCCGGAGGGCAACGTGGTGGAGGTGCTGCGCCGGGTGGAGGCCTCGCGCCACCCGACCATCGCCGCGCTCCACGGCGACGCCATCGCGGGCGGCTGCGAGCTGGCGCTGCACTGCGACCTGCGGGTGGCCGCGGAGCCGGTGCGCCTCGGCATGCCGCTCGCGCGCATCGGGCTCGTGATCCCCTTCCTGCTCAACCAGAAGCTGGTCGAGATCATCGGCCCCGCCCACACCCGGCATCTCCTGTTCACCGGGCAGACCGTCGACGCGCGGCGCGCCTACGAGATCGGCATGGTGCACCAGGTGGTCGCGCCCGCCGAGCTGCCCGGCGCGGTGCAGGCGCTCGCGCGCCGCATCGCGGACAACGCCCCGCTCTCGCTGGCCGGGATCAAGGCGAGCATCCAGCGGACGATCTCGGCGCGAGACTCGATCACCCACGCCGACCTCGACGCCGCGGCCAACCGGGCCCGCACCAGCGCGGACGCGCAGGAGGGCCGGCGCGCGATGCTCGAGAAGCGGAAGCCGGCCTTCCGGGGCGAGTAGCGCCTCAGCGCGGCGGCGCGCCCGCCATCAGGGCGGCCACCGCGCGGGCCACCGGGTCGTCGGAGGCGGCGAGCGCCTCGCGGGTGCGGCCCTGGTCCACCGCGTCGCGGTTCTGGCTGAGCTTGGCCTTGCCCTCGAGCCGGTCGATCGGGATCTCGAACGCCACGATGCCCCGCTGCATGCCGGCCACGTAGTCCGCTGCCAGCGCCTCGAACGACCACGCGCCCGGCCGCGCGCCCTCGTAGACGTGCACCAGGTCCGCGAGGAGCGCGCGCACCTGCTCCGCGTCCTCGACCAGCACGCCGGTCCCGGTCGCGTGCACCGCCACGTAGTTCCACGTCGGCACCGCCGGGTGCGTCGCGTACCACGAGGGCGAGACGTAGGCGTGCGCCCCCGAGAACACCACCAGGGTCGGGCGCCCGGCGGCCAGGTAACGCCAGTGCGGGTTGGCCCGCGCCACGTGGCCCCGCAAGGTGCCGAGTGACCCGCGCCCCGCGTCCACCAGCATCGGCAGGTGGGTGGCGAACGGCACCCCCGCGTCGTCCGCGGTGATCATCGTCGCGAAGCTCTGCGCCCGCATCAGCGCATGACACCACCCGGTGTCGGTGACCTCGAAGTGCCGCGGTATATACATAGCTCTCCCGCCACCCAGGAATCAGAAGCTACTCAGTCGACCCACATGAAGAAGTCACGTCCTCCAGCGCGCCCCCGGACCCCCTGTCCCACGACCACGAACGGCGGGCCGGGCGCGGGGGGCGGCGCGGGGCCTCCCCGGGGCCGTGGCTTCTGCGGGTCGCCGAAGCCTCCAACGTCCATCTCGTGGCTCGCCCATGCCGCCCCGCGCGCCGGCGACTCAGCGTGCCCCGGGGAGGCCCCGCGCCGCCCCCCGCGCCCGGCCCACCGCTCGACGCGGCGCGAGCTACAGCGCCGCCCGCCGAGCCCGCCGCACGACGTGGCTGAGATGCTCGCGCTGCAGCTCCAGCTCGGTGATGCGCAGCAGCCACTCCGTCCGCACGCTCGCCATGCCGTCGCCGCCGAGCCGGTTGACCTCCTTGATGGTTTCCTTGTACGCGGCCAGCGTGCTCTCCAGCGAGCGGAGCTCGTCCTCGTGGGTCATGGTCCGTCCTTCCGCGCGGCGCGGGCGATGGCCGCGATCTTGTCGGCGAAGTTCACCTGGCTGTCGTCCTGCGGCTCGTAGCCGATCTTGACGCGGGCGTTGGCGATGGACCAGAAGCGGTGCGTGTTGCCGCTGATGCCGTACACGATCAGGAACGGCACCCCGTGCTCGTCCCGGATGTCCTCGGTCTCGACCATGCGGACCGCCTGCTGCACCTGGTCGCGCTTGGAGAGATAGGCGCCGAGCGCCCGGTGCATGACATTGACGTCTCCCGGCTTCACCTGGTCGATGTCGTCGTCGCGCGGGCCGCCGATGCGCCACTGCACGACCTCGAGGCGGCGGCCGCCCACCTTGCCGGTGGCGAACACGAAGCCAAGCAGCTCGTAGGCGCCCTTGGCCCAGCCGTACCAGTTGTCCGAGCGCGGGGGCATCTCGGGGGTCACCATGTCCAGGCGCCCGTCCCACACCAGGCGCTCGTAGTAGTCGGCCGCGTGGTTGGAGGAGCACACCACCACGCGCCGCACACCCTCCTCTAGGGCGACGCGACAGACGTTGTAAGCGAGCCCGACGTTGGCGTGCTCGGCCCAGAACTTGGCGTCGCCGTTGTCCTGCCAGGTGGTGGCGTCGAGGTTGGGCGCGCTCACGAAGCCGCAGTGGATCACCGCGTCGGCGCCGCGGAAGTGCTCGCGGTAGAGATTGCGATCCGGTCGGGTCAGGTCGCTCACGATCAGGCCCGGCACCGGCTTGCCGGCGCGCGTGGTGGGCCGGACGTCGATCGGCACCAGGTCCCAGCGCTCGGCCAGCTCCGGATACATCCGCTGGGCGACGTAGCCCGCCGCCCCCGTGATCACCACGCGTCGCTTGGCCATCGGGTCAGCTCTCCTCGGCTCGGGTCATCGCCACGTCCAGCCCTTGACCGGCGGCCCGGGGGCCGGCGGGGTCGACTCGCCCCGCTCGGCCGGCATGCCACCGGGGCGGAGCGGGACGTAGAGCACCGACGGCCGGCCGCGGCCGCCCTGCGGGTAGAGGTCCATGAGGTCGTACACCGTGCGCGGCATGTCGGTGGAGATGGGCAGGCCGAGGCCGCGGGCCATCTCCACCGTGATCGGGAAGTCGTGGGTCCAGCGGCCCTCGGTCAAGGTGGTGGCCAGCGCCACCGCCTTGTCCTTCGCCATGTGCTTGAGCAGCACCTCCATCACGAACACCCCGACCTGCACCCGCGCCTTGGCGGACATGTCGGCCAGGATCAGCATCTCGTCGCTGATGTCCTCCGGCTTCTTGAGCGAGAGCACCTTGACGATGGAGGCGGCCGGCATGTCGCCGATCTGGGGATCGACCGGCCCCAGCACCGCGTTCGGGTCCATGACGATCTCGTCCGCGGCCAGGGCGATGAGCGAGCCGCCGGACATCGCGTAGTGCGGCACGAAGGCGGTCACCTTGGCCTTGCGCTGCACGAGCGCCTTGGCGATCTGCTCGGCGGCGAGCACGAGGCCGCCCGGGGTGTGCAGGATCACGTCGATGGGCTGGTCCTCCGGGGTGAGCCGGATGGCCCGCAGCACCGCCTCCGAGTCCTCGATGCTGATCGAGCTGCTGACCGGGACCCCGAAGAGGGTCACCGTCTCCTGGCGGTTGATCAGCGCGATGACCCGCGACTTGCGCTCCTGCTGGAAGCGGTCGAGCACCGACGACCGCGCGCTCTCGAGCTTGTTGGAGCCGTAGACCTGTTGCAGCACGACCACGATCAGCACGAGCCAGAACAGGATCTTGGCCAGGCTGACCAGCCGCTGCCACCACGACGTGGACGATCCCTCGGCCATGGGTCGCGATCGGCCTCAGCGGTAGTCCGGCGGGGGCACGAAGCCCTGGAACTCGCGCTCCAGCAGCCGCGCCAGCTCGATGCAGGTGCGGTCGCCGTACTGCGGCCCCACGATCTGCACGCCGACCGGCAGCCCGCCGGGGGTGAAGCCGCACGGGGCCACCGTGGAGGGCAGATACGCGACGCCGGAGTAGCCGGCCCAGAAGAGCTGGTCGGTGGTGGGCACCCGACGGCCGTTGACCGCGATGGTCCGGTCGTGACGCTCGCCCACGTGGTCGTGAGGGAAGGCGGCGGAGGCCGCGGCCGGGCAGAGCAGCAGGTCCCACTCGCGGAAGAACTCGGCCCAGCGCCAGCGCATCTTGTGCCGCAGCTCGTTGGCCGCGAGCCAGTCCCGGTGCGAGGCGGTGTTGGCGCGCATCATCCGCGCGTAGTAGCGCTCGTCGTCGGGCGCGAGCCCCCGCGCGATCTCGGCGTTCCGCCGGAACTCCTCCGGCGTCTGCCGGCCCGCGGTGGCGGCGCGCAGCAGGAACACGTAGGCGCGGTGCGCCTCCGCGGTGTCGATGTCGGGACGCGCGGTGAGGCTCACCTTCGCCTTCTGCTTGCCGAGGAAGTCGGCCAGCGCCTGCAGGCGCGCCTGCACCTCCCGATCCACCTCCGAGGCGGGATCGCTCAGCATCACCGCCACCTTGAACTCGCGCAGCCTCTTCCGGGTCGGCGTGGGCAGCGTGAGCCGCCAGCCCGCGCCGTCGATCTCGTCCGCGCCCGCCATCGCGGAGAGGCCGAGCGCGAGGTCGTCGGCGCTCCGCCCCAGGGGGCCGATCACCGAGATGTCGCCCTGGGCCACCCGGCCGGGCAGCGCCTGGCCGCGCGGGGGCACGATGCCGTAGGTCGGCTTGTGGCCGTAGACGCCGCAGTAGTGGGCGGGGTTGCGGATGGACGAGCCGATGTCGCTGCCCGCCTCGAAGCCGGTGAGGCCGGCGGCCAGCGCGGCGGCCGAGCCGCCCGAGGAGCCGCCCGGGGTCCGCGAGAGATCCCAGGGATTGTTGGTGGTGCCGTAGATGTCGTTGTAGCTCTGCCAGTCGGCGAGCCACGCCGGCACGTTGGTCTTGCCGAAGAGCACCACGCCCGCCGCGAGCAGCCGGTCCACCGCGAGCGCGTTGCGCGGGGCGATGTTGTCCTTCAGCGCGGGCAGCCCCCAGGTGGTCGGCATCCCCGCCACGTCGTACGACTCCTTGATGGTCATCGGCACGCCGTGGAGCGGGCCCCACACCTTGCCCTTCCGCAGCGCGGCGTCCGCCTGCCGGGCCCGCCGGCGCGCGCCCTCCACGTCGGTGACCACGATGGCGTTGAGCGTGGGATTGAAGCGCTCCATCCGGGCGAGGAACGCGTCGAGCGCCTCGAGGGAGCCGACCTTGCGCCGACGGATGTCCTGGGCGAGCTGCTTCGCGCTGCGGAAGTGGAGGTCGGTCATGGATTCCTCCCGCCGTCTACGGCTCGAGCGAGAACGTCACGCTCACGGACGCCTGGATCTCCTGCTCGCCGGGCGCCACCGGGACCGCGCCCGCCGTCATCACCCGCGCGGCGATCTCCGGACGCGGCGCCGCCGCGCCCGCCTCCTGCACCGCGACCACGCGCCCGATCTTCAGGGAAGCGGCCGCCGCGTAGAGCTCGCCCCGCCGGCGCGCGTCGGCCATGGCGCGCTTGCGCGCCTCGTCGAGCATCGGCGCGGGATCCGCGAGCCCGAAGCGGATGCCGTACACCGAGTTCGCCCCCTGCGCCACCTGCTGGTCGAGCACCCGGCCGAGCTGGCCCAGATCGCGCACCTTCACCCGCACCTGGTTCGTCACCTCGTAGCCCACGATCTCGGGCGGCCGGCCCTCGCCCCTCACCACCCGGCGCTGGGGCGACACGCTGATGTTCGTGGTCTGGATGTCGCGCGCGGCCACACCGAGCGCGGCGAGCGACCGCAGCACCTGCTCCATGGCCTGGCTGTTGGCCGCGAGGGCCTGCGCCGCGGTCGGCGCCTGGGTCACCACTCCGGAGGTGATCTCGGCGATGTCGGGCGCCGCGCTCACCGTGCCCACGCCCGATACGGTGACGGTGGCCGGGCGCCGCGGGGCGCCGTCCGGACCGGGCATCGGCGCGCAGGCGGCCCCGGCGAGGACCACCGCGAGCGCCGCCACGAGCCGGGGCGCGGTGATCGCCATCAGAGCGAGCCCATCATGAACAGATCGAGCTCCTCGTCCTTGGCCCGCAGTCGCGAGATGAGGAAGCGGAGGAGATTGAGGTAGATCACCTTGCCGACGCGCGCGTCGCCCTCCGCGATGCCGCGGAACTCCTCCCGCGAGAGGAAGAAGAGCCGGGCCTGGGTCAGGGAGCGCGCCGCCGCCGAAGTGGAGTGCTCGTCGATCAGGGAGTACTCGCCGAGGCAGCGCCCCGGGCCCAGGGTGTTGAGGTGCACCTCGGTGGGCCGTCGCGTCCGCGTGCCCGCGCCGTCGGGAAGGAAGACCTCGACCAGGCCTTCGAGCACCACGTAGAGCCCGGGCCCGCGCGTGCCCTCGGAGAGGACCTGCTCGCCCGGATGCGTCTCCACCAGGAGCCCCCGCGTGGTGATGTGGTCGAGCGCGGCGGGCGGCAGCGACTCGAAGACCACCGAGCTCGCGAGAATGTGCCGATAGCCGTCCTTGCCGGTGATCTCCATCGGGGGCCCATTCTAGAACAGATCGGGCGGGCGCGCAGGGAGCCCGCGGGCGGGCACCTGTGCTACCGTACGCGACGTGAGCGAGAGCACGCCGTCCGCGGGCCGTACCGCCGTGACGCTCGGCACCGCCACCCCCGGCGGAGGCTTCCCGGTCTACGGCCAGGCGGTGGCCGACACCATCAACGAGGTGGACCCGACGCTCGAGGTGCAGCCGCGCAACACCAAGGGCTCCACCGAGAACGTGCCGCTGCTGGAGTCGGGCTCGCTCGACCTGGCCCTGGTGCAGGGCGAGGTGGCCCACGAGGCGCTGGCCGGCATCGGCCGCGCCCCCGCGGACCTGCGGGTCCTCGCCGCGATGTACTCCACGCCCGGCATGTTCGTGGTGCGGGCCGACTCGCCCTACCGGTCGATCGAGGACCTCAAGGGCCGTCCCGTCGCCTTCGGGGCGCGCGGCTCGGGGCTGATCATCCTCGCGCGCTACGTGCTGGACGGCCTCGGGCTCGACCGCGACCGCGACTTCCAGGCCGTGCTCCTCGACGCGGCGGGCGACGGGCCGGCCATGGTGATGGACGGACGGGCGGCCGCGCTCTGGGGCGGGGGCATCGGCTGGCCGGGCTTCACCGCGGTGGCGCGGGGGTCGGCGGGGGCGCGCTTCCTGGTGCCCGATCTCGACGGGATCCAGCGGATCCAGCGCAAGCACCCGTTCCTCAAGCTGATGCTGGTGCCGGCCGGCTCCTACCCGGGCCAGACCGCCGAGCTGCACTCGGTGGGCTCGTGGAGCTTCATCATGGCGCGGCCGGCGCTGGCCGACGACGTGGCGTACCGCCTCGCCCGCGCGCTCCACCGGGGCGAGGCCGCGCTGGGCGCGCGCCTGGCGCAGGCGCGCGAGACCACCGCCGCCAACACGGTGGCCGCGGTCACGCGCCCGGGGCTGCTGCACCCGGGCGTCCGCCGGTACCTCGCGGACGCGGGGCTCGTGCCCCGGTAGCCCCGCCGTCCGCATGGCCGACTCGAAGACCCGGATCCGCGAAGGCCTGCCGCACCCGCTCGGCGCAACCTGGGACGGGCTCGGCGTCAACTTCGCGCTGTTCTCCGCGCACGCGACCAAGGTCGAGCTCTGCCTCTTCGACGCCACCGGCGCGCGAGAGCTCGAGCGCATCGAGCTGCCCGAGTACACCGACGAGGTCTGGCACGGCTACCTGCGCGACCTCCCGGCGGGGGCGGTCTACGGCTACCGGGTGCACGGACCCTACGAGCCCGCGGCGGGCCACCGCTTCAACCCGAACAAGCTCCTCCTCGACCCCTACGCCAAGGGCCACGTGGGCAAGCTCGCGTGGCGGCCCGAGATCTTCGGCTACACCATCGGCCACCCGGACGAGGATCTCTCCTTCGACGAGCGGGACAGCGCCCCGTTCGTGCCGAAGTGCCAGGTGATCGATCCCGCGTTCACGTGGACGCGCGACCGGCGCCCGGGCACCCCGTGGGAGCGCACCGTGATCTACGAGGCCCACGTCAAGGGATTGACGAAGCGCCACCCCCTCGTGCCCGAGGCGCTGCGGGGCACCTACGCGGGGCTCGCCTGGTGCGACGTGCTGGATCATCTCAGGAGCCTGGGCGTGACCGCGATCGAGCTGCTGCCGATCCACGCCTTCGTGGACGACGGCTACCTGCTCGACAAGAAGCTCACCAACTACTGGGGCTACAACAC
>DATFAJ010000769.1:0-16264 GCA_035254745.1 Candidatus Methylomirabilota bacterium
TGCTGTCAGTCGTTCAAGTCTTCAGGCTCTGTTGGTATGCGGGGGCCCAGAAATGGCCCCCGCACTCCCCCCGGCCGCGGACGTTCGTTTTGGGTCTTGGTCTTGGTTCTAGAGCTTTGGGGCGTCTTCTTCCTTTACCCGGTAGCCGACGCGGGCGTCCGCGATCTCTTCGAGCGCGGTGCTCGTGGGCTTCTTGTGGCGGGTGTCGACCTGGGCCTTGGCGCCCCGGTTGAGCTGGCGGGCGCGCTTGGCGGCGAGCACCACGAGCATGTAGCGGTTGGACACGTTGTCGAGGGACTTCTCGAGCGATGGGAACGACATCACGCCGGCACCTCCATGTCGGGGAAACGCAGGGTCAATCGGCTCGTGCGGCAGCGCTCGGCCTGGATGATGGTCGCGAGCTGGTCCACCGCATCCTTCACGTCGCGGTTGATGATCAGGTAGTCGTACTGCCGCCAGGCCGCGATCTCCTCCTTCGCGCGGCTGAGCCGCCGGGCGATGTCGCCGGGCGAGTTGCTGTTGCGCTCGCGCAGGCGCGCGTCGAGCTCGGCCATCGACGGGGCCATGATGAACACCGAGACCGCCTCCGGGTAGCGCTGGCGGAGCTGGCGCGCCCCGTGGGTGTCGATGTCGAGCAGCACGTCGAGCCCGCGGCCGAGCGCGCTCTCGAGCGCCTTGGCCGGCGTGCCGTAGAGGTGGCCGTGCACCTCGGCCCACTCCGCGAACTCGTCGCGCTCGCGCATCGCGGTGAAGGCGCCCTCGGTGACGAAGAAGAAGTCGGTCCCGTCCGTCTCGCCGTGACGGGGCGCGCGGGTGGTGTAGGAGACCGAGTAGTAGAGATCGGGCACGAGCGTGCGCACCTCGTGGCAGAGGGTGGTCTTGCCCGCGCCCGAGGGCGCCGAGACCACCACCAGCGTGCCGCGTCGCTTGATGAGCTGCATCACTCCTGCATCATTCTATGTTCTGCACCTGCTCGCGCATCTTCTCCAGCGTGGCCTTCGCCGCGATCACCGCCTGGGAGATCTCGAGGTCGTCCGCCTTGGAGCCGATCGTGTTCACCTCTCGGTTGATCTCCTGGATCAAGAAATCGAGCGTCCGGCCCACCGGCTCGTCGCCGTCCAGCAGCGCGGCGAGCTGGGTGAGGTGGGCGCGCAGCCGCGCCAGCTCCTCGCTGACGTCGGTCCGGTCCGCCCACACCGCGACCTCGGCGGCCAGGCGCGCCTGATCCAGCTCCGCGCCGTCCAGCATCGCCCGCATCCGCTCCGTGAGCCGCGCGGCCCGGCGCTCCACCGCCGCGGGGACGCGCCGGGCGACCGCGTCGACGTGGTCGGTCAGCACCGCCCGGAGCCCGGTCAGCTCCCGGGCGAGGGCGGCGCCCTCCGTCTCCCGGCGCTCCACCATCATCGCGAGCGCCCCGGCGAGGGCCTTCTCGAGCAGCGGCCAGGCCTCGTCCGCCGAGAGCGCCACCTGCTCCTCCCGCGTCAACACGCCGGGCTGCCCCATCACCCAGCCGAGCGAGGGGCCGTCGGAGAGGTCGAGGGCCTCGGACAGCCGGCGCGCGGCGTCGGCGTACTCCCGCGCCTGCGCGACGTTGACGGTGAGCGGGTTGAGCACGGTGCCCTCCGCGGTGGTCACCGTCGTGCTCACGTCCACGCGGCCCCGCTGCACCGAGGCCTGGATCAGCCGGCGCGCGTCCGCCTCGAACGCGACCAGGACCCGCGGCAGCTTGAGGGACACGTCGAGGTGGCGGTGGTTGACCGACTTGCACTCGACGGTGAGGATGGTGCGCGCCCCGGTGGATTCCGCCCGCCCGTACCCGGTCATGCTGCGGATCATGAAGGCCTCGGGAGGCTCGGGGTGAGGGCGAACCGGGGCGCTACCATCGCCGAACGATAGCCCAAAAAACCTTATCTGTCAATGTCTTTGGGGTCAGCCGGGCGTTGACAGAACCGCAGCGCCGGCGGTAGCATGCCTCCCAGTTTCTCAAAGGAGGACGCGCATGTCGGAGCAGGCACGGACCGGGCGCTGGACGCGCCGAGACTTCCTCAAGATCACTGGGCTCGCAGGCGGAGCGGCGGCGGCCACGCCGTGGGTGCGGGCGGCCGGGGCGCAGGGACTGAAGACCATCACGGCTTCCCACAGCGTCTCGACCTTCGTGTACGGGCAGCACCTGGTCGCGGCCCAGAAGAAGTTCTTCGAGGAGGAGGGGGTCCGGACGCCGGACTTCGTGGTGCCGGGCGGCGGGGCCAAGGTGGTGCAGGCCCTCGCGGCGGGGCAGGTGCAGTTCGCACTGGGTGACTCCAACCACCCGCTCAAGATCACGGAGAAGGGCAAGGACGCCCTCATGATCTTCGCCACCGACACCCGCTGCTCCTACGCCAACATCGTGGTGCGCAAGGAGCTCTGGGACAAGGGGCTCCGGACGGTGGAGGCGCTGGCCGACGCGAAGCTGGTCGGGCGCAAGGCGGTGGTCGCCGCCACCGCCATCGGCTCCGGCACCTACGTCTACGGGGTCTACGTGCTGCAGAACATCAAGGGCGCCGACGGCAAGCCGGTCAACGACCACGTCGAGTGGGTGGGCGGCGGGGCCTCGACCACGATGCTCGGCGGGCTCAAGGCGGGCAAGTTCGACGCGATCATGGCGGTGCCCGAGTGGCAGTCGGCCGCGGTCGAGGAGGGCTTCGGCGCGCCGCTCTACGACATCCGGGACGAGAAGGCGTGGAACCGGGTCTTCGGCGGGCCCATCCCGGTCACGGTGGGCTACGTGCTGAAGGAGACCATCGAGAAGTCCCCGGACCTGGTCCAGGCCTACGTCAACGCGTGCTACCGGGCCCAGCAGTGGATCCGGAAGGCGAAGGACGAGGAGGTCACCGATCTCCTCTGGAAGCCCTACATGGACACCTTCAAGCGCGAGGTGGTGCTCGACTCGGTCCGCTACTACCGCACCATCTTCGACTGGGACTTCGTGATCGAGGAGCGAGACTACGAGCGCGGCATGAAGGTGTGGGTGCCCACCGCGGTCGAGAAGCCGATCCCCTACAAGCAGGCGGTGGACATGAGCTTCGTCAAGAAGGCGCAGGCCCGGTACAAGTAAGCCGGCGGCAGTGGCGCCGCGCGCCCGCGTCTCGATCCGGAACCTCTCGAAGACCTTCGGCCAGGGGGCTCGAGAGGTCCCCGCCGTCTCCCCGGTCTCCTTCGACGTCCACGAGCGCGAGTTCGTCGCCATCGTGGGTCCCTCCGGCTGCGGGAAGTCGACGATCCTGAACATGATCGGCGGTCTCGTCGCGCCCTCGGACGGCGAGATCGTGGTGGACGGCGTGCGGATCACCGGCGCCCCGCCGCCCCAGGTCGGCTACGTGTTCCAGAAGGACACCGTTTTTCCCTGGCGGACGGTGGAGCGGAACATCGCGCTCGGACTCGAGTACCGCAACGTGCCGCCGGCCGCGCGCGCCGCGCGCGTCCGCGAGGCCATCGCGCTCGCGGGGCTGCAGGGCTTCGAGGACGCCTTCCCGGCCACGCTCTCCGGCGGGATGCGACAGCGGGTGGCCCTGATGCGCTCGCTGGTGGTCGATCCGGAGATCCTGTTGATGGACGAGCCCTTCGGCGCGCTCGACACCCACACCAAGCTGAACCTCCACGCCGAGCTGCTCGCGATCTGGCAGGCCCGGCAGCAGACCGTGATCTTCGTGACCCACGACCTCTCCGAGGCGATCACCCTGGCCGATCGCATCGTGGTGATGACCCGCCGGCCCGGACGCATCAAGCTCCTCTACGACGTGAAGCTGCCGCGCCCCCGCGACGTGATCCGCCTGCGCGAGACCGCGGAGTACTCCCGGGAGTACGGCGAGATCTGGCACGCCCTCGGCGAGGAATTCCGGTCGGTGGCCACATGATCGGGCGGAGCCCCGCGGGTCGACCGCCGCGCCGGCAGTCCGCCGCGCACGGGCTGTCCGCCAGGGGCGGGCTGTCCGCGAGCTGGGGGAGTGCGGGGGCCATGTCTGGGCCCCCGCAGATGAACAAGGGGCGGGTTCGTGCGGAAGCAGACGACGGGCATACATGACAAGAGACCGCCTCCGCGTCCTGGCCTGGCAGGTGCTGATCCTGGTGGTGGTGCTGGTCGGCTGGCAGTACCTGACCGGCATCAAGGCGATCTCGAAGACGCCGGGGCTCTACTGGATCGATCCGTTCTTCATCAGCCGGCCGTCCGCGATCGCGGAGCGCTTCGTCTACCTGATGTCGCCCCGGGTGCGGCTCACCATCTGGCAGATGGCGCTGTCCACCGTGCAGTCCACCATCTGGGGGTTCCTGGCCGGGGTATCCACCGGCTTCGTGGCGGGTCTCGTGCTCGGGCGGAGCGACCGGCCGGCCCGCGTGTTCCAGCCCTACATCGTGGCGTTCAACTCGCTGCCCCGCATCGCGCTCGTGCCGCTCATCACGATGATCTTCGGCTTCGGCCTGCTCGCCAAGATCGTGCTGGCCTGGAGCATCGTGTTCTTCATCGTGTTCTTCAACACCTTCCAGGGCGCGCGCAGCGTCGACGCCGACCTGATCCACTCGGCGCGCTTCCTGGGGGCCTCCGAGCGCCAGATCATGACCAGCGTGATCGTGCCCTCCGCGCTCGCCTGGACCTTCGCGTCGCTCACCCCCTCGATCTCGTTCGCCCTCATCGGGGTGGTGGTGGGCGAGTTCATCGGGGGCGAATCGGGGGGCGGGCTGGGCTATCTGATCATCCAGTCGCTGGGCACGCTGAACGCGGCGGACATGATGGTGGCGCTGTTCGCGCTCGGCGCGATCGGCATCGTGATGGCGCTCGGGATCAAGCAGCTCGAGGCGCGGCTGCTGCGGTGGCGCCCGGAGAACCGGCAGCGCTGAGGGTCAGCGCGCGGTGTAGGCGGTGAGCTCTTCCTCGTAGTTGCCGTCCGCGGTGTTGGTGCCGCGGATCTTGATCCAGCCCTTGACCTCCGAGCTGTACCAGAAGTCCTGGGAGGCGCCGCTCTCGATCTCGCGGCGGGAGACCTTGAAGGCCTTGAACGTTCCGGCCGGGACCTTGACCTCCTCGTAGGCCTCCACCATCCAGACCCCGGTGAGGACGTAGGTCCGCTCCTGCTCGCCGCTGTCGGTCCAGGTCACGGTCGCCGACCACTGCTTGCCGACCTGCAGGGGCCACTGCCAGTCCTCGGGCGGCGAGGCGAGCCGCACCGTCTTCTCCCCGCTCGTCCGCGCCAGGTAGCCGAGCTGCTTCGTGTACCAGTAGCGGGCGTCACCCGCCTCGATCTGATAGGAGTCCCGGGCCGCGAAGATCCCCTCGCGCAGCACCTTGCGGGTGACGGTGTACGCGCCGGCGGGGCCGCGCCCCCGGTAGGTCCAGGAGTCGCCGACGTTCCACACCGGGCGCTCCGCCATCTGGACGATGCGGGAGACGCCGCTGCTCTCGCAGCCGGCGAGCGCGATCGAGAAGGCGAGCGCGGTCAGGAGCCCGGCCGCCGCGAGGACTCGTCGTGGGCGCTTCACCAGGAAAGCATACCCCAAGTGGGTCAAAGCGCCCGACACCTGCGGAGGGAGCTCTAGGCGAGGCGGGCGATATGGGGCAGGTTACGGAAGCGCTCGTCCCGGTCGAGGCCGTAGCCCACCACGAACACGTCGGGGATCTCCCGGCCCACGTAGTGCAGGGTCAGCTCCTGGGAGCGGGGGCACTGCTTGGCCAGCAGCGCGCAGACCCGGATCGAGGCCGGGTTCCGCGTCTGGAAGTTCCGCAGCAGGTAGGCCAGGGTCCGCCCGCTCGCGCAGATGCCCTCCACCACCACGATGTCGCGGCCCTCGATCGGCTCGTCCAGGTCCTTGCGGATACGCACCACGCCCGAGGCGGTGATCGTGGGCCCGTAGGCGCCGACCGAGATGAAGTCCACCGTCACCGGGACCGTGATCGCCCGCATGAGGTCGGACAGGAAGACGGCCGAGCCCTTGAGCACCCCGATCAGATGGACCGGCCGCCCCTGGTAGTCGGCCGAGATCTGGGCCGCCAGCCGGGCGACGTCGGCCCCGATCGCCTCGCGCTCGACGAGGATCTCGCCCGGTCCGTCGCTCGCCGCCGCCATCAGGCGAACCGGGTGGCCTTGAGGAACTCCCGCGACCGGCGGATCAGGTCCGCCGGAGCCAGCCCGGCCCGCTCTCCCTCGTCGAAGCACTGGGAGATGGTCAGCACCGCGTGCAGCGTGTAGCCGCGGGCGGCGAGCAGCTCGCGGCCGCCCTGCTCGCGGTCCACCAGGATGACGAGGTCTCGCACCACCAGGCCCGCCTCCTCGAGCGGGGCGATCGCCTCGAGCTTGCTCGCCCCGTCGGTGATGATGTCGTCGATGAGCACCACGCGCTCCCCGGGCTTGAACTGCCCCTCGATGCGCTTGCGGGTGCCGTAGCCCTTCTCCTCGCGCCGCGGATAGATGAGCGGGACGCGGCCGGCCAGGCTGGCCGCGACCGCCAGGGGCAGGCCGGCGTAGGGAATGCCGCCCACCCGGTCGCCTCCGCACCGGCTCACGAGGGCGGCCATGAGCGCGCCGATCTGCTCGAGGACGTCGGGGAAGGAGATGACCACACGCAGATCGATGTAGAACGGCGAGACGATGCCGGACTTGAGCGTGAACTCGCCGAAGCGGATCGCGCCGATCTCGAAGAGTCGCCGGATCAGCGTCGCGTGGCCGGAGTCCGGGCTCATGCCCCCATCTCCCGCAGCACCGCCTCCGCGGCGCGGGCCGGGTCGGGCGCGGCGGTGATCGGCCGACCGACCACCAGGTAGTGCGCGCCGGCGCTCACCGCCGCGCCGGGCGTGGCGATGCGGGACTGGTCGCCGAGCGCGCTGCCCACCGGCCGCACTCCCGGGGTGACGATCACCCAGCCCGGCCCCCGGCTGGTCCGCAGCGCGCCGATCTCGTTGGGAGAGGCCACGCAGCCGTCGAGCCCCGCCGCGGCGGCGAGGGCGGCCAGGTGGAGCACGTGGCCCTCGACCGAGTCGGCCACTCCCAGCTCGCGCCCGAGCGCGGCCCGGTCGAGGCTCGTGAGCACGGTGACCGCGAGGACGATCGGGCGCCGGACCCCCAGCTCCCGCGCCGCGGTGGCGGCTCCCTCGGACGCGGCCGCCATCATGGCGCGCCCGCCGGAGGCGTGGACGTTGAAGATCAGCACGCCCATCCGGGTGGCCTCGCGCGCGGCGCCCGCCACCGTGTTGGGGATGTCGTGGAACTTGAGGTCGAGGAAGACCTCCGCGCCCCGCTTCTGGATGGTCTCGACCGCGCCGGGGCCCGCGGCGGTGAACAGCTGCGAGCCGATCTTGAAGCGGGTGACCAGCCCCTCGAGGCGGCCGGCCATCCGCTCGGCCTCGGCGAGGGTCTCGACGTCGAGCGCGACGATCAGGCGGTCCTTGACGTTGGTGGGCGGATGCATGGACCCCTCAGCCGGCCCGCTCCCGGGAGGGAGGCGGGACCGGGTGGTAGTACTCCTGGAGCGGCTTGACGGAGATCTCGCCCTTGAGCAGCGCCTCGATGCCGCCGATCGCCGCCTGCGCTCCGTCCACGGTGGTGTAGTAGGGGATGTTCTGGGTGACCGCGGTCCGGCGGATCAGGTACGAGTCGCGGCGGGCCCGTCCGTCCTCGGGCGTGTTGAACACGAGCGCGATCTCGCCGCGCTTCATGAGGTCGACGATGTTGGGCCGGTAGTTCTCGTTGACCTTGTGCACGACCTCCACCGTCATGCCCTGCCGCTGCAGGAGCTTGGCGGTGCCGATGGTGGCCACCAGGCTGAAGCCCATCTCGGCGAGCCGCTTGGCGATCTGCAGCACCGCGCGCTTGTCGCGGTTCTTCACCGAGAGGAAGACCTTGCCCGAGGTCGGCAGCGGCGAGCCGGCCGAGAGCTGCGACTTCACGTAGGCCTTCCGGAAGTCGTAGTCGATGCCCATGACCTCGCCGGTCGACTTCATCTCCGGCCCCAGGATCGTGTCCACCCCCGGGAACTTGATGAAGGGGAACACCGCCTCCTTCACCGCGATGTGCGAGACCTCGCGCTCCTCGGCGAAGCCCTGCGAGGCCAGCGTCCTACCGAGCATCACGTGGGTGGCCAGCTTGGCCAGCGGGACGCCGATGGCCTTGGAGACGAAGGGTACGGTGCGGGAGGCACGCGGGTTGACCTCGAGGACGAAGACCTCCTCGTTCTTGATCGCGAACTGGATGTTGAGGAGGCCGATCACCCCGAGCTCGCGCGCGAGCGCCCGGGTCTGGGCCTGGATGCGCTCGATCTGGTCGTCGCCCAGGGAGTAGGGCGGCAGCGCGCAGGCCGAGTCGCCCGAGTGCACGCCCGCCTTCTCGACGTGCTCCATGACCCCGCCCACCACCACGCGCTCGCCGTCCGCGATGGCGTCCACGTCGATCTCGAGGGCGTCTTCCAGGAACTTGTCGACCAGGATCGGGTGCTCGGGGCTCACCCGTACCGCCTCGGTCATGTAGCTCTTGAGGTCGGTCTCGTCGTACACGATCTGCATCGCGCGCCCGCCCAGCACGTAGGAGGGCCGCACCAGCACCGGGTAGCCGATGTTGGCCGCGATGCGCGCCGCCTCCTCGAAGGAGCGCGCGGTGGAGCCGGGGGCCTGGGCGAGCCCCAGCCGATCGAGGAGGTCGGAGAAGCGGCGGCGGTCCTCCGCGCGGTCGATGGCGTCGGGCGGCGTGCCGAGGATCGGCACCCCCGCCTGCTCGAGGGGCACCACCAGCTTGAGCGGGGTCTGCCCGCCGAACTGCACGATGACGCCCCGGGGGCGCTCGCGCTCGACGATGCTCATCACGTCCTCGAACGTGAGCGGCTCGAAGTAGAGGCGGTCCGAGGTGTCGTAGTCGGTCGACACCGTCTCCGGATTGCAGTTGACCATGATCGCCTCGACCCCCGCGTCCTTCAGGGCGAAGGCGGCGTGCACGCACGCGTAGTCGAACTCGATGCCCTGGCCGATGCGGTTGGGCCCGCTGCCGAGGATCACCACCTTCTCGCGGGGCGTCGGGGGCGCCTCGTCCTCCTCCTCGTAGGTCGAGTAGAGGTAGGGAGTGTGGGCCACGAACTCGGCCGCGCAGGTGTCGACCATCTTGTAGACGGGTTTGATGCCGGCTCGGGCCCGGGCGTGCCGGACCTCGGCCTCGGTGGCTCCGGTCAGCTGGGCGAGGCGCACGTCGGAGAAGCCCATCTGCTTGGCGCGGCGAAGGACGTCGGCGTCGGCCAGGCCCGCGGCGGTGATGTCGGCCTCGTACTCCACGATCTGGCGGATGTTGTCGAGGAACCACGGGTCGATGGCGCTGAGCTCGTGGAGTTCGCGCGTGCCGAGCCCGCGACGGTAGGCCTCGCCGATGGCGAAGCAGCGGTCTGCGTTCGGGATGCGGATCTTCTGCCGCAGTTCGTCCAGATCCGCCACCGGCCGGTCCAGGGTGAGGCCCCAGCGGTCCTGCTCGAGCGAGCGGACCGCCTTCTGGAGCGCCTCCTTGAAGGTGCGGCCGATGGCCATGACCTCGCCCACCGACTTCATCTGGGTGGTCAGGGTCTGGTCCGCCTCCGGGAACTTCTCGAAGGCCCAACGCGGGAACTTCACCACGCAGTAGTCGATCGCGGGCTCGAACGAGGCGGGCGTCTCGCGGGTGATGTCGTTGCGCAGCTCGTCGAGGGTGTAGCCCACCGCGAGCTTGGCCGCGATCTTGGCGATGGGGAAGCCGGTGGCCTTGGAGGCGAGCGCGGAGGAGCGCGACACCCGCGGGTTCATCTCGATCACCACCATGCGGCCGTCCACCGGATTGATCCCGAACTGAATGTTGGAGCCGCCGGTCTCGACGCCGATCTCGCGGATGATCGCGAGGGAGGCGTCGCGCATGAGCTGGTACTCCTTGTCGCTGAGGGTCTGGGCCGGCGCCACCGTGATCGAGTCGCCGGTGTGCACCCCCATCGGGTCGAAGTTCTCGATCGAGCAGATGATGACCACGTTGTCCTTCAGGTCGCGCATCACCTCGAGCTCGAACTCCTTCCAGCCGATCACCGACTCCTCGACCAGCACCTGCTGGAGCGGGCTCTGCTGGAGCCCCCACTTGATCGCGGCCTCGAGCTCCTCGGGGTGGTAGGCGATGGAGCCGCCGGTGCCGCCGAGGGTGAAGGAGGGGCGGATGATGAGCGGGAACTGCATGCGGCGCTGCCGCATGCCCACGAGCGCCTCCTCCGGGCTCCCCGCGTAGAAGCCCTTGGGCATCGCGAGCCCGAGGCGCTCCATCGCCGCGCCGAAGAGGTTGCGGTCCTCCGCGGTCTTGATCGCGGGCAGCTTGGCCCCGATCAGCTCGACCCCGTAGCGCTCGAGCGTGCCGTCCTCCGCGAGGGCGACCGCGAGGTTGAGCCCGGTCTGGCCCCCCACGGTGGGCAGCATGGCGTCGGGCCGCTCCCGCTCGATCACCTTGGCCACGAACTCGGGGGTGAGCGGCTCGACGTAGGTGCGGTCGGCGGTCTCGGGGTCGGTCATGATGGTGGCCGGGTTGCTGTTCACCAGCACCACCTCGAACCCCTCTTCCCGGAGCGCCTTGCAGGCCTGGGTGCCCGAGTAGTCGAACTCGCACGCCTGGCCGATGACGATCGGCCCGGAGCCGATGAGGAGGATCTTGCGCAGGTCGGTCCGCTTGGGCAAGGGCCGGGACTCCTAGGCGTCGATCGACCCGTACACGATCGAGATCTCCGGCGCGGCCTCGTCCCGCCGGTAGAGCACGTCGTCGAGCCGGCCGTTGCCGATCCAGAGGACCTCGCCGTTGCCCCAGAGCTTCTCGCCGAGCACGCTCATGCGCTTGTCGACGCGCTCTCGGACCGCGTGCGCCTCGAGGCTCAGATCGCTGTCGGTGGTGAAGACCGCCCAGTCCGGCTTCTGGCCCGATTCCTCGGTCTTGCGGTAGGCGATGAGGTACTTGGGCATGGCTCAGGCTCCCTTCTTCATGAGGTCGGCGAAACGGCGGAACAGGTAGTGCGCGTCGTGCGGACCCGGCGAGGCCTCGGGGTGGTACTGGACCGAGAAGATCGGCAGCTCGCGATGCCGCATCCCCTCCGACGTGCCGTCGTTGAGGTTGACGTGGGTCTCGATCAGCCCGGCCTTCTCCACCGAGCGCGGATCGACCGCGAAGCCGTGGTTCTGCGCCGTGATCTCGACCCGCCCGGTGGAGAGATCCTTGACCGGGTGATTGCCTCCGTGGTGCCCGAATTTCAGCTTGTAGGTGCTGCCCCCGAACGCGAGCCCCAGGATCTGGTTGCCCAGGCAGATGCCGAAGATCGGGACTCGGCCGATGAGCTCGCGCACCGCCTCGACGAGGTAGAGCACCGCCTCCGGATCCCCCGGCCCGTTGGAGAGGAAGACGCCGTCGGGCTTCCGCTCCAGCACCGCGGCCGCGCCGGTGTCGGCCGGGACCACCTCGACGTCGCAGCCGAGGCCGGCCAGGCAGCGGAGAATGTTCTGCTTGATCCCGGAGTCGAAGGCGACGACCCTGAACCGCGTCGGCGCGGGCGCGGTGTAGCCGCGCGCCAGGTCCCACGGGCCCTGGCTCCAGCCGTGGGGCGCCTCCACGCTCACCTCGGTCACCAGATCGCGGCCGATCAGCCCCGGCAGGGCGCGGGCCCGCTCGGCGAGGCGCGCGCCGTCGGGCTCCTCGGTGGAGATGATCCCCTCCTGGGCGCCGTGATCGCGCAGGTGCCGGGTCAGCGCGCGGGTGTCGATCCCCTGGATGCCCACGATCCGATGCTGGCGCAGGTAGTCGTCGAGCGGGATCGTCGAGCGCCAGCTCGAGGGGAACGGGCACGCTTCCTTGACGATGAAGCCGTCGACCCACGGGCGGCGCGACTCGACGTCCTCCGGGTTGATGCCGTAGTTGCCGATGAGCGGGTAGGTCATGCAGACCATCTGCCCGCGGTACGACGCATCGGTGAGGATCTCCTGGTAGCCGGTCATCGAGGTGTTGAACACCACCTCGCCGTGGGCCTCGCCGGTGGCCCCGAGGGCCTCACCGCGGAAGACCCGCCCGTCCGCGAGCGCGAGCAGCGCCGGGCGGGTCACGGCGTCACCTTGACGCCGCCGACCAGCGTCATCCACGGGCCGCCGCGTCCGGTGAAGCCGGCGAAGGGCGTGTTCCGGCTCCGCGACTGGAACGTGGCCGGGTCCACCGTCCACGGCTGCTCGAGGTCGAGGATGGTGATGTCGGCGGCCGCCCCGGGCGCGAGGCTGCCGCCGGGCAGGTTCAGCAGGCGCGCCGGCCCGGGGCTGAGCCGGGCGACCAGCGTGGGCAGGTCGATCACCCCCGGGCGCACCAGGCGGTCGAGCAGCAGCGCCACCGCGGTCTCGAGCCCGACGACGCCGTGGGCCGCCTCCGCGAACTCGCTCTCCTTCTCGGACAGCGCGTGCGGGGCGTGGTCGGTGGCCACGCAGTCGATGGTGCCGTCGACGAGCGCCTCGAGGCACGCCTCCACGTCGCGCTTGGTCCGCAGCGGCGGCGCCATCTTGCAGTTGGGATCGTAGGTGCGCACCGCCTCGTCGGTGAGCACGAGGTGGTGCGGGGTCACCTCCGCGGTGACCCGGACCCCGCGCGCCTTGGCCTCGCGCACCAGCCGCACCGCGCCCGCGGTCGAGATGTGGGCGACGTGCAGGTGCGCGCCGGTGAGCTCGGCGAGGATGATGTCGCGGGCCACCATCACGTCCTCCGCCGCGCCGGGCTGACCGGAGAGGCCGAGCTCGGTGGAGACGAGCCCCTCGTTCATGGGCGCCCCGTGGGCCAGGTGGCAGTCCTCGGCGTGGCTGATGACCGGGGTGCCGAAGGGCAGGGCGTACTCCATGGCCCGGCGGTAGAGCTCCGCGTTCATCACGCACTTGCCGTCGTCGGAGAAGGCCACGCAGCCGGCCTCCGCCTGCTCGGCCATCTCGGCGAGCTGGGTGCCCTCGAGATTGCGGGTCACCGCGCCGATCGGGTACACCCGCACCACGCCCTCGACCTTCGCGCGGGCCAGGATGTAGTCGGTGACCGCCCGGTTGTCGTTGACCGGGAAGGTGTTGGCCATGCAGGCCACCGCGGTGAAGCCGCCCGCGGCGGCGGCGCGCGTCCCGGATGCGATGGTCTCCTTGTACTCGAAGCCCGGCTCGCGCAGGTGCACGTGGATGTCGATGAAGCCCGGGCAGACCACCTTGCCAGTGGCGTCGATGATCTCGGCGCCCGCGGGCGCCTTGAGCCCGCGCCCGAGCTTGTGGATGCGCCCGTCCGCGACCCAGACGTCGGTGACCGCGTCGGTGCCGCCGGCCGGATCCACCACGCGCCCGTTCCGGATCAGGAGGCTCATGCGCTCTTGCTCCCGGCGAGCAGGTAGAGCACCGCCATGCGCACCGCGACCCCGTTGGCGACCTGGTCGAGGATGACCGAGAAGGGGCTGTCCGCCACCTCGGGGGAGAGCTCCACCCCGCGGTTCACCGGGCCGGGGTGCATGATCAGCACGTCGGGCCGGCAGGGCTTGAGCCGGGCGAGCGAGAGGCCCCACACCCGCGAGTACTCGCGGATCGACGGGATGAAGCCCCCCTCCATCCGCTCGTGCTGCAGCCGCAGCATCATGATCACGTCGGCGCTGGCGATGGCCTCCTCGAGGCGGTGGCTCACCTTCACGCCCAGCTCCTGGCACTGGGGCGGGATCAGGGTCGGCGGGCCCGCCACCGTGACCGTGATGCCCATCTTGCGCATCCCGAAGATGTTGGAGCGGGCCACCCGGCTGTGGGTGACGTCGCCCACGATCGTGACGTTGAGCCCCTCGAGATGGCCCTTCTTCTCTCGGATCGTCATGAGGTCGAGGAGGGCCTGGGTCGGGTGCTCGTGGGCCCCGTCGCCCGCGTTGACCACCCCGCAGCGCAGGTGCCGGGCCAGCAGCGCGGGGGCGCCCGAGGCCTTGTGGCGGACCACCACCACGTCGGGGCTCATGGCCTCGATGTTCCGCGCGGTGTCGAGCAGGCTCTCCCCCTTGTCCGCGCTCGACCCGGAGGCGGAGAAGTTGATGACGTCGGCGGAGAGCCACTTGCCCGCGATCTCGAACGAGGTGCGGGTCCGCGTCGAGGACTCGTAGAACAGGTTCACGACCGTCTTGCCCCGGAGGGTCGGGACCTTCTTGATCTCGCGGCTCGCGATCTCCTTCATGGAGACCGCGGTGTCGAGCACGTCGATGATCTCCGACGTCTCCAGATCCTGCATGCCGAGCAGATCCTTGCGCTTCCAGCCCATGGGCTCACTCCTCCTGGATGACGACGCGGTCGACGCCGTCGTGCTCGCGGAGCAGCACGGCCACCGTCTCCCGGCGGCTCGTGGGCAGATTCTTGCCGATGTAGTCGGGACGGATCGGCAGCTCGCGATGGCCGCGGTCCACCAGGACCGCGAGGCGGATGATGTGCGGCCGCCCCAGGTCCATGAGCGCGTCCATCGCGGCGCGAATCGTCCGCCCGGTGAAGAGCACGTCGTCGACCAGGACCACCGTGCGGCCCTTGATCGGGAAGTCGATCTCGGTGGTGCGGACGATGGGCTGCTCGGCCTTCAGCCCCAGGTCGTCGCGGTAGAGGGTGATGTCGAGCGCACCCACCGACGGCTTGGTGCCCTCGATGGCCGCGATCTTGGCCGCGATGCGCTCGGCCAGGGTGACCCCGCGGGTCTTGATGCCGACCAGGGCCACGTCCTCGCCCCCGCCGGCCTGCTCGACGATCTCGTGGGCGATGCGGGTGAGGGCCCGGTCGAGCCCGGTCTCGTCGAGGACCTGGGCCTTCTCGCGCGCGCTCACGGGGCCCCCGGGCAAAAAAATTGCCCCTGACGGGGCGGGGGGCCAGACTTGATCTTCGCGTGCCGCATCGTACGCTCCTTGCCGGCCTCGCAGGGCCTGCTTAAAGGAGTGATTCGTGATGTGTTCGTACTCTACGACGCGTCGGGCGCGCTGTCAAGGCGGAGCGGCCGCTCCGCGACGACGATGAGCCGACCGGTCGCGCCCGGACGGTAGGGCCGCCCGTCGTAGCCCGAGTATGCGCGGCGGAGCCGGAGCCCGGCGCGCCGGAGCATGCGCCGCCACTCGGCGAGCGTGAACTCCTGGAAGCGCAGGCGGCGCTGCCGGATCAGGCGCGGACCGGTGGCGATGACGAGCTGGGTGCTCTCGGTGATCCGGGTGCGTCGATCGAACCGGCGGTCCTCCAGGATGAAGCGCTTCGCGCCCGCGCGATACCACGGCCGCCGCGGCAGCGTCGCGTCGTAGGCCGGGTCCCGGTGATCGACGAGCAGCGTGCCGCCGGGCCGTAGCGCGCGCGCCATCCGTCGCAGGACCGCCTGGTTCTGGGCGGGCGTGAAGTAGCCGAAGCTGGTGTAGAGGTTGATCACCGCGTCGAACTCGTCGCGGAAGGCGATCTGCCGCATGTCGCGCCGCATGAAAGTGAGCCGCGGGCCGGGCGCGAAGCGGCGGCGCGCCTCCGCGATCATCGCGCGGGAGAGATCCACTCCCACCACCCGGAAGCCGCGCCGGGCGAGGGAGGACGCGTGGCGGCCGTAGCCGCAGGGGACGTCGAGGATCCGCGCGCCGGGAGCCGGGCGCAGCGCGCGCAGGAGGAAGTCCACCTCGCGGCGGGTCTGGGCGGGGGGCTTCTCCTCGCGGAGCTGGGCGACGTAGGCCGCGTCGAAGAAGTTCGTGAACCACTCCGCGGTCCGGTCGCCTCTTCGGCGCTTCATCGCGGCGAGCCCCGACCCATCGCGGCGTAGTATACTCCGCCCTGGCCATGAGCCGGCTTCACGACGCATCGCGCACCGACGCTCCGACGGTCGCCGTGACCGTCATCCTGTCCGCCGCCCTCCGGCGCCGGCGGCCCGGGGCCGGGGACGGCCCCCAGCGGCACGTGCTCGCGGCCGGCGCGACCGTGGCCGACCTGCTCGCGGCCCTCGGGATCGACGACACGATCGACCTGACCGCGGCAGTGGACGGCGAGCTCGCTGAGCGCGACACTCCCCTGAGGGACGGCGCCGAGGTGATGCTGCTGGCGGCCATGGAAGGGGGAGCCGAAGCCGCAGGCGAGGCGACCAATTAGAAATGTAGTGAAAGGCAGTAGCAGTAAACCAACGAGTGCCAGGCAGTTGCAGTAAACCAACGAGTGTCAGGCAGTTTGCAGTAGACCAGTGAGCAGCAGGCAGAAGCCCCAAACCCATCACTCTCACCGAAGCGAGGACGACATGGCTCAGCT
>DATFAJ010000770.1:0-5943 GCA_035254745.1 Candidatus Methylomirabilota bacterium
GCAGGTCGGGGCAGGTGTCGAGGGACTCGACCATCTGGGCCACCGAGTCCACGCGGTCGGCGGGCAGCACGAGCCCCGCGCACTCGCGGAACTTCTCGCGGAGCGCCTCGAGCTTCAGCGGGTTCGCGGGATGGCCGGGGACCGGCCGCGGGCCGATGGTGGCCCGGCGCCCGTCCCTGAGCCGCACCGTGAGCCGGGTCCACATGTGCCGCTCGAGGTCGCCCGGGATGTCCGGGTCCACGACCACGTGCACGCGCTCCATGAGCCGGCGGATCGCGGGATCCTGCGCGCGGTCGTCCTGGAAGGTGGCCATGCCCACCCGGCCCTCGGTCAGCGCGGCCGCCGCCGAGAACTCGGCCGAGAACTTCGCCTCGAGCCCCGTGCGCGGGCGCGAGTGGATGAGGATGCGGGGGACGCCCGCGCACACCCCGACCGTCAGCTCCTCCACGTCGTCCGCGCGGATGCCCTCCGTGCGGCGCAGCTCGAGCGCGCCGTCGATGATGGAGTGGGTGCACGCGCAGGAGGGATAGGGCTTCACCGCCACGCCGGTGGTCAGGATCTTCCACGGGGCGCCCAGGGTGCCGAGCGGCTCGAGCGCCCGCTTGCCGGCGCCCAGCACGCTCAGGAAGCCCTGCGGCCCCTCGATCGCGTGCTCCGACGCGGTCCACCCCTCGCGCGCCATGAGCGCGGAGAGCACGCCGCTCCGCGCCGCGTGGCCGGCGTGGAAGGGCTTGGTCATGGTGCCGAAGTTCTCCTTGAGCCCGGAGGACTGCGACGCGGCCACCGCGAGCGCGTGGCGCGCCTGCGTCGCGTCGAGGCCGAGGAGTCGCGCGGCCGCCGCCGCGGCCCCGAGGGTGCCGAGCGTACAGGTGGCGTGCCAGCCGTGCTCGTAGTGCGGGGGATTGATGACCTCGGCCAGCGTGGTCTCCACCTCGAAGCCCAGCAGGAACGCGTGCAGCACCGCGCGGCCGTCGGCCAGCGCCAGCTCGCCCGCGGCCAGCGCCGCGGCCAGCACCGGCGCGGAGGGATGGCCCATCAGCGCGAAGTTGGTGTCGTCGAAGTCGAGCGCGTGGGCCGCGGTGCCGTTGCAGAGCGCCGCCCACACCGCGCCGGTGCGCCGGCCGGTGCCCACCACCGTGGCCACCGGCAGGCCGCCCTCCGCCTGGGCCACCCGCTGGAGGATGCGCGCCGCCGGCTCGACCGAGCCGGCCAGCATCACGCCGAGGCAGTCGAGGATGGCCCGGCGGGCACTGTCCAGTGCCGCCTCCGGGCAGTCTTCCAGGCGGCTCTTGGTGAGGAACTCGGCCAGCATCGCGGTGACGTTCATGGCGGAAGCCTATCATAGCCGCCCCGGCTCCGCCGCGGAGCGGCCGGCGGGCCTTGACCCCCCTCCCCCCAGGGGCTACTCTTGCAGGACTATCCGTCTGGACCGCTCCGACCCCGAGGAGGGCCGAGGTGAAGTGTCCCCGCTGCCAGTCCCAGAACCGCGAGGGTGTGCGGTTCTGTGAGGAGTGCGGTGGCCGCCTCGTCACGAGCTGCGCGAGCTGCGGCGCGGAGCTGCTCCCGGACAAGAAGTTCTGCGGCTCCTGCGGCTCCCCGGCCACCCCCGAGCCGGTCGAGCGCCAGCCCGCCCCCCAGGGGTATACCCCCAAGCACCTCGCCGAGAAGATCCTGACCTCGCGCCACGCCCTCGAGGGCGAGCGCAAGCAGGTGACGGTGCTGTTCGCGGACCTCAAGGGCTCGATGGAGCTGCTGGCCGACCAGGATCCGGAGGAGGCGCGCCGCCTCCTCGATCCGGTGCTCGAGCGGATGATGGAGGCGGTGCACCGCTACGAGGGCACCGTGAACCAGGTCATGGGCGACGGCATCATGGCGCTCTTCGGCGCGCCGCTCGCCCACGAGGACCACGCGGTGCGCGCCTGTCACGCCGCGCTCCGCATGCAGCAGACGGTGGGCTGGTACGCCGAGGAGCTGCGCCGCGGGCGCGGGGTGGACGTGCAGATCCGCGTCGGGCTCAACTCGGGCGAGGTCGTGGTGCGGGCCATCGACAGCGACCTGCACATGGACTACTCGGCCATCGGCCAGACCACGCACCTCGCCGCGCGCATGGAGCAGCTCGCGCGTCCCGGCTCGACCCTGGTGTCGCGCGAGACGCTGCGCCTGGCCGAGGGCTACATCGAGGTCAAGCCCCTCGGGCCGGTGCCGGTGAAGGGGATGCCGGAGCCGGTCGAGATCTTCGAGCTGGTGCGCACCGAGCAGGTGCACTCGCGCCTCGAGGCGAGCGCGGCGCGCGGGCTCACCCCCTTCGTGGGCCGCGAGTCGGAGGTGGATGCCCTGCACCAGGCGATGGCGCGGGCCTCCGCCGGCCACGGCCAGATCGTCGCGGTCTCGGGCGAGCCCGGAGTCGGCAAGTCGCGGCTCTTCTGGGAGTTCACTCACTCCCACCGGGCGCACGGCTGGCTGATACTGGAGGCGCAGGCCACCTCCTACGGCAAGAACACCTCGTACCTCACGGTGAAGGAGCTCCTGCGGAGCTACTTCCAGCTCGAGGAGCGGGACGACCCGAGGAAGGTGCGCGAGAAGGTCACCGGCAAGCTCCTCACGCTCGACGAGAGCCTGCGCCCCACCCTGCCCGCGTTCCTGCAGCTCCTCGACGTGCCGGTGGACGACGCGGAGTGGCAGACGCCCGACCTGCCGCAGCGGCGGCAGCGGATGCTCGACGCGGTCAAGCGCCTGATCCTCCGCGAAGGCCAGGTGCAGCCGGTGCTCGTGGTGTTCGAGAACCTGCACTGGCTCGATTCCGAGAGCCAGGCGTTCCTCGACAGCCTGGTGGACAGCCTCCCGCTGGCGCGAGCCCTGATCCTGGTGAGCTACCGGCCCGAGTACCAGCACGGCTGGGCCCGCAAGAGCTACTACACCCAGTTCCGCATCGATCCGCTCCCGCCCCAGAGCGCGGACGAGCTGCTGCGGGCGCTGGTGGGCGACGACCCGGGCCTGGGCCCGCTCAAGCAGCTCCTGATCGAGCGCACCGAGGGCAACCCGTTCTTCCTGGAGGAGAGCGTGCACACCCTCGCCGAGACCAAGGTGCTCGCGGGCACCCGGGGTCACTACCGCCTCACCCGCGAGGTCCAGAAGGTCCAGGTGCCGGCGACGGTGCAGGCGGTGCTCGCCGCGCGCATCGACCGCCTGCCCATCGAGGCCAAGCGGCTCCTGCAGGCGGCCGCGGTCATCGGCAAGGACGTGTCGCTCGCGCTCCTGCAGGAGATCGCCGACATGCCGGAGGAGGCGACGCGCCGCAACCTGGCCCAGCTCCAGTCCGGCGAGTTCCTGTACGAGATCAGCCTCTTCCCGAGCGTGGAGTACACGTTCCGCCACGCGCTGACCCACGAGGTGGCCTACTCGAGCCTGCTCCAGGACCGGCGGCGGGCCCTCCACGGCCGCGTGGTCCAGGCCATGGAGCAGCTCTACGCCGACCGGCTGCCCGAGCACTTCGAGCGGCTGGCCCATCACGCGGTGCGCGGCGAGGTGTGGGCCAAGGCGGTCGCGTACCTGCGCCAGGCCGGCGTCAAGGCGGCGGGCCGCTCCTCCAACCGGGAGGCGGTCATCTTCCTCGAGCAGGCGATGAGCGCGCTGGCGCGGCTGCCCGAGGGCCGCGCCGCCACCGAGCAGGCCATCGACCTGCGCCTCGACCTGCGCTCGCCGCTCCTGCAGGGAGGCCAGCTCGAGCGCGTGCTGACCCTCTCGCAGGAAGCGGAGGCGATGGCCGAGAAGCTCGGCGACGAGCAGCGGCTGGCGCGCGTGTACACCTACCTGATCAACTACCACTACTTGAAGGGCGAGCCCGACCTCGCCATCGAGTACGGCGAGCGCTGCCTCCGCATCGGCGACGCGGCCGGCGACGTGGGCCTGCAGGCGCTCGCCCGCGGCTACCTCGGCTACAGCTGCCACGCCCAGGGCCTCTATCACCGGGCCCACTCGATCCTGCGCGAGAACGTGGAGGCCCTCGAGCTGGTGCAGGGCGAGGCTCCCGGCGGCCAGACCGGCGTCTCCTACGTCACCTCGAGCGGCTGGCTCGCCTTCACCCTGGCCGAGCTCGGCGAGTTCGACGCCGCCGCGATGTCGCTCGACCGGGCGCAGCGGGCGGGCGAGGCGAGCGGGCACGCCTACACCCAGACCATCGCGCGGACCATGGCGGGCCTGGCCTGGCTGCGCCGCGGTCAGCTCGAGCGTGCCCTCCCGGCGCTGCAGCGCAGCCTCGACGCCTGCCGGGAGAAGAGCCTCGACGTGTGGCGGCCCATTCCCTCCTCGCTGCTCGGCCTCACGCTCGTGCTGCTGGGACGGACGGAGGAAGGGCTGCGGCTGCTGGAGGACGGGGTCTCGCTGACCGAGGAGCTGGGCGTGCGCGCCTACCTCGCGCTGTGGACCGCGAACCTGGGCGAGGGCCTGGCCGCGGCGCGGCAGCTCGATCGCGCGCGCACGGTGGCCCAGCGGGCGCTCGACCTCGCGCTCCGCCACAAGGAGCGCGGGCACCAGGCGTGGGCGCTGCGGCTGAAGGGCGAGCTGGCCGCAATCACCGACCCTCCCGCGGTGGGTGAGGCCGAGGGCTACTACGGCCAGGCCCTCGCCCTGGCCGAGGAGCTCGAGATGCGCCCGCTCCAGGCCCGCACCCATCTGGGCCTGGGTCGGCTGCTGCGGCTGTCCGGAGAGCGGGAGCGGGCCGAGGATCACCTGGCGACCGCGCTCGGGCTCCTGCGCGAGATGGACATGCGCTTCTGGCTGTCTCGGGCAGCCGAGGAGCTCCTGCACATGGGACACCTCTTCGTGGTCGCGCGCCACAACATCCAGCTCTACGACTACCTCAAGCGGGAGTACGCGGGAGAGCCGGTCACCGTCATCCTCGATCGGCGACACGGGCAGCGACGCGAGCACGAGCAGGCCACCGACACCGAGCGCCGGCGGGCCGAGCGGCGGAGCCAGGTCCAGGTGGACGAGGCCATCCGCACGCGCGGCTTCGCGGTCGTGCCCGAGATCATCGGAGGGGCCTGATCCCTCCGGCCGCCTCGCGCCCGAAGGGCGACAGCCCTCGGCCGACCAGCCGCACCTCCGCCGCGCGCTTGGCGTCGGCCGCGGCGTGCGCCTCGAACGACACGCGCTCGCCCACCCGGGGCGGCGCCCCGCGCCCGTCGCGCCCGCGGACGACGTAGAGCTCCTGGTCGTCTCCCACGATGAGCCCCCAGGCCGTCGGCCGATCGTAGAACTCGATGCGCCCCGTCTTGATCACGGCGCCCGCATGCTACGGCCGCGCGCGGGCGCGCCACAATGTCCAGAAGTGGAGACAGGGGCGAGCCTGACGCCCGAGCTCGCTGACGAGCTCGAGCAGCACCTCCTTGACTGCGCGCCGCGCCGCGCGTATCTCAGCACCTACCGGAAGACGCGGGAGCTGGCCGGCGAGGTCGGTTGCGAGAGCGATACCGGGGTTGGCATCGCTCCCGAGGACCAGGCGGCGGTGTTCGAGGAGGTTCGGCAGGTGGGAAGCAGCGCCGCGAAGCAAGAGGGCACCGGGCTGGGACTCGCCCTCTGCCGGAAGTTCGTGGAGCTGCACAGCGGCACGATCTGGGTCACGAGCGCCGTGGGGGCCGGATCGACCTTCACCTTCAGGCTC
The DNA here is from genome assembly GCA_035254745.1 of Candidatus Methylomirabilota bacterium. Lineage (GTDB taxonomy): Bacteria > Methylomirabilota > Methylomirabilia > Rokubacteriales > CSP1-6 > CAMLFJ01. The sequence continues at coordinate 5,663 of DATFAJ010000770.1, forward strand.
CCGGAGAGGCCATGACCGGCGCGCTCATCCTGCTTCGCGTCGGTCCCGGCTCCTGGGTCGCCGCCATGCCTCGGTTGGCCGCGGACCGCGTTCGGGCAGGATGGTCTCCGCCGATGTAGCCATCGTGCCGAGCGTGAGAGCGATTCGATGCGCGACGTGAGGCGTCGCCGCGAGGCGGTCGCTCGAGTAGGCTGGTAGAATCCCGGCATGGCAACGACGGGTAGCGTGATGTCCGGGTCGTCATGGATGTGCTGATCCCGACGGTCATCGATACCGATCCC
>DATFAJ010000771.1:0-5305 GCA_035254745.1 Candidatus Methylomirabilota bacterium
ACCAGAGCACGGGCACCATCCAGCTCAAGGCCACGTTCGAGAACACCGAGAACGCGCTGTGGCCGGGGCAGTTCGTCAACGTGGCCCTCACGCTCACCCGCCAGCCCAACGCGGTGGTGGTGCCGTCGCAGGCGGTGCAGAACGGCCAGAAGGGCCAGTACGTGTTCGTGGTGAAGGCGGACAGCACGGTGGAGGCCCGCCCGGTGGTGCCCGGGCCGCCCGACGGCCGCGACGTGGTGGTCACGAGCGGGCTCCAGGCCGGTGAGCGGGTGGTGACGGACGGGCAGCTCCGTCTGGTGCCGGGGGCCCGGGTGGACGTGAAGATGGCGGCTCCCGAGCCCGCGCCGGGCGCCGCGCCCAAGGCGCCGGCCGGGAAGGCAGGTGGATGAGCACCGACATCTTCATCCGCCGTCCGGTCATGACCACGCTGCTCATGGCGGGCATCCTGGTCTTCGGGATCATGGCCTACCGGCTGCTGCCGGTGAGCGACCTGCCCAACATCGACTTCCCCACCATCCAGGTCACCGCGTCCCTGCCGGGCGCCAGCCCCGACACGATGGCCTCGGCGGTGGCCACGCCGCTCGAGAAGCAGTTCTCCACCATCGCCGGCATCGATTCGATGACCTCGACGAGCGCGCTCGGCAACACCCAGATCACCATCCAGTTCACCCTCGAGCGCAACATCGACGCGGCGGCCCAGGACGTGCAGGCCGCGATCGCGGCGGCCCAGCCCCAGATGCCGCCCGGCATGCCGACGCCGCCGTCGTACAAGAAGGTCAACCCGGCCGACCAGCCGATCCTCTACCTCTCGCTGAGCTCGCCGACGCTGCCGCTCTACGTGGTCGACGAGTACGCCCAGACCAACCTCTCCCAGCGCATCTCCACCATCGCGGGCGTGGCCCAGGTGGGGATCTTCGGCTCGCAGAAGTACGCGGTGCGGGCCCAGCTCGACCCGAGCGCGATGGCCACCCTCGGCATCGGCATCGACGAGGTGCAGAAGGCTCTCGCGGACAGCAACGTGAACCTGCCGACCGGCACCCTCTGGGGGCCCAACCAGGCCTTCAGCGTGCAGGCCACCGGGCAGCTCATGAGCGCGGCGGCCTACCGGCCGCTGATCGTGGCCTACCGCAACGGCTCGCCGGTCCGCCTCGAGGCCCTCGGGCGGGTGATCGACGGGGTGCAGACCGACAAGGTGGCCTCCTGGTACAACGACGAGCGGGCGGTGGTGCTGGCGATCCAGAAGCAGCCCGGGACCAACACCATCGAGGTGGTGGACTCGATCAACCGGATCATGCCCGCGTTCCGGGCCCAGCTGCCGGCCTCGGTGAACCTGAACACGCTCTACGACCGCTCGGTCTCCATCCGGGCCTCGGTCCACGACGTGCAGTTCACCCTGCTGCTGGCGATCGCGCTGGTGGTGCTCGTGATCTTCCTCTTCCTGCGCAACGTCTCGGCCACCCTCATCCCGAGCCTGGCCTTGCCCATGTCGATCGTGGGCACGTTCATGGCCATGTACGTCCTCGGCTACACGATCGATAACCTGTCCCTGATGGCCCTCACCCTCGCGGTGGGCTTCATCGTGGACGACGCGATCGTGATGCTCGAGAACATCGTGCGTCACATGGAGGACGGGATGGGCCGGATGGAGGCGGCCCTGGTCGGCGCGCGCGAGATCGGCTTCACGATCGTCTCCATGACCGCCTCGCTGGCCGCGGTGTTCCTGCCGGTGCTGTTCATGGGCGGCATCGTGGGCCGCCTGCTCCACGAGTTCGCGGTGGTCATCGGCGCCGCGGTCATCGTGTCCGGCGTGGTCTCGCTGACCCTCACCCCGATGGCGTGCAGCCGCTTCCTGCGCCCGCCCACCGAGTCGCACGGGCGGGTCTACGCCGCGTCGGAGCGGGTCTTCGCCGCGATGCTGGCCCTCTACCAGCGCACGCTGCAGCTCGTGCTGCGCCACCCGCGCTTCACCCTGATGACCTTCTTCGCCACCGTGCTCCTGACCGGCTACCTCTTCTACATCGTGCCGAAGGGCTTCATCCCCAACGAGGACACCGGCCAGGTCTTCGCGTTCACCGAGGCCTCCCAGGACATCTCGTTCGAGGGGATGATGGAGCACCAGGTGAAGGCGGCGAGCATCGTGGGCAAGCAGCCCTACGTGAAGCAGTTCTTCTCCGCGATCGGGGCGAGCGGCTCGAGCGTGGTCATGAACACCGGCCGCATCTTCATGCTGCTCAAGCCCGCCGCCGAGCGGCCCACCGCGGACGAGATCGTCCAGGACCTCCGCAAGAAGCTCTCCGGCATCCCGGGCCTGAACGTCTACCCGCAGGTGCTGCCCACCATCCGCATCGGCGGCAACCTCACCAAGGGGCAGTACCAGTACACGATGCAGGACGCGGATCTCCAGACCCTCTACTCCTCGGCCCCGATCATGTACGAGCGGATGAAGGGGCTGGCCGGCTTCCTCGACGTGAACTCGGATCTGCAGATCACGAGCCCCCAGGTGCTGGTGGAGATCGACCGGGAGAAGGCCTCCGCGCTCGGCGTGACCGCGGTGCAGATCGAGAACGCGCTCAACGACGCCTACGGGTCCCCCCAGGTGTCGACCATCTACACCCCGACCAACCAGTACTGGGTGATGATGGAGCTCCTGCCGCAGTACCAGCGCGACCCCGCCGCGCTCTCGATGCTCTACATCCGGTCCTCGAGCGGCAAGCTCGTGCCGCTCGGCACCGTGGCCAGGCTGACCCGCACGGTGGGGCCGCTGACCGTGAACCACCTGGGCCAGCTGCCGGCGGTGACGATCTCCTTCAACCTGCGGCCGGGCGTGGCCCTCGGCGAGGCGGTCGAGAAGATCCAGGGGGTGGAGCGCGACCTGCGGCTGCCCGCCACGCTCAGCACCAGCTTTCAGGGCACGGTGCAGGCTTTCCAGCGGTCGCTGCAGGGGCTCGGGCTGCTGCTCCTCGCCGCGGTGCTCGTCATCTACCTGATCCTGGGCATCCTCTACGAGAGCTTCATCCACCCCCTGACGATCCTCTCGGGGTTGCCGTCGGCGGGCGTGGGCGCGCTCCTGACCCTGCTGATCTTCCACCAGGAACTGAACCTCTACGGCTTCGTCGGGATTATCATGCTGGTCGGGATCGTGAAGAAGAACGCCATCATGATGATCGACTTCGCCATCGACGCCCAGCGCAAGGGCAAGCCCGCCGCCGAGGCGATCTACGAGGGCTGCCTGCTGCGCTTCCGCCCCATCATGATGACCACGATGGCCGCCCTCATGGGCACGCTGCCCATCGCGGTGGGCGTGGGCGCGGGTGCCGACTCGCGCCGCTCCCTCGGCCTGGCGGTGGTCGGCGGCCTGGTGCTCTCGCAGCTGCTCACCCTCTACATCACGCCGGTCATCTACCTCTACCTGGAGCGCTTCCGGGAGCGGGCCACCCGCCGGCGCGAGGTCGTGCCCGACATGGCCCCGCGCCCGACCGCCTGATGACGGCGGGCGACGCGGCGAGCGGGCCGCTGGCGCGGCTCGGCGCCGATCCCAAGGACCCCGACGCGGCGCTGCAGGCGGTGCGCTTCGAGCTCTACCGCGAGAACATCTACGGGGCGCTCGAGATGGTCGAGGCGGCCCACGCGGCCCATCCCGACCCCCGCTACGCCGAGCAGGCCGCGCGCATCCGCTCGTGGCTCGGGCACCTGGCGAGCCGCGAGGCCTACATCGCGGCGCAAGACGAGCAGTACCGGCGCCTGCGCTGGCGCATGGGGCTCAAGCTGATCGAGAAGCGCATCCGCATGATGCTCGGACGGAAGACCCGCAAGATGGTCGAGCGTCGCGGGCGCGATCCGGAGTTCCAGGCGCTCGAGCGCGAGGTGGCCGAGGTGCGGGCCCGCCGGGTGCTCGACGCGGGTAGCGGGGAGGGCGGGGTCGCGATGGCTCTCGCCGCGCGCCATCCGGACATGGACGTCCAGGGGGTCGAGGTCTCGGCCACCAACGTGCGGATCGCCCGGCAGCTCAACCGATTCGGCAACGCGCACTTCCGTCAGGGGCTGGCCGAGGAAGTGCACCAGGTGTTCCCGAAGGAGTCGTTCGACCTGATCTACTCCTTCGCGGTGCTCGAGCACGTGCGCGACGTGGACGAGACCATCCGCTCGATCATGACCGTGCTGCGGCCGGGCGGCCGCTTCTGCTTCGTGGTCCCCATGCACGAGTTCCGGGCCCGGGGCCCCATCCCCGACTACGCCCCCGTCCACGGCTACGCCGACCACTGCCGGGTGTTCAGCGAGGGCGAGCTCTACCAGCGCTTCGGGCATCAGCCGAACTTCCGCCTGCAGAAGATCCCGGGCGCCTGGAAGCACGGCGAGCTGCCCGCCTGCTTCGAGCCGGTCGAGTTCGGCTCGTTCTTCGTCTCCTACTCGAAGTAGCCCGCGAGTTGTCGGCCGGCGCCTCCTGCCTCAGGAGCGGACGGTCCCCGGCCGGCCGGGCCTGAGGAGCCCGTCGAGGACGATCGGCACCAGCGTCGCGGCGAGAGCGCCCGCGCCCGCCATCGCCCAGTCGTCGAGGTGGAGCGGGGTGAGGTGGAGGAGTCGCGCCGGCGCCGGCACCTGGATGAGTACCACCGAGAGCGCCACGGTGCCGCCGACGATTACCCGCGCCGCCCAGCTGCGAAGCCGGCTGAGCCCTGCGGTGACGGCGGCGCCCGAGAGGGTCAGCGCAGCCAGGGCCATCGCGCGGGCGTGGGCCACGTCGCGACCGCTCCCCAGGCTCCAGAGGTAGCCGGTGGCGACGAGTACGGTGATCAGGGTGCCCGTCGTGACGATCAGCGACCAGTCACGCGCGGAGAAGAACCGCGCCTGCCGTCGGCTCCCGTCGAGCCCCTCGCCGGTCGCCAGCTCCTGGAAGACCAGGAGCGCGGTCGGGTGAATGATCATCTCGAGCCAGACCACGTGCACGGGCAGGTAGAGCAGGGGGAACCCGGCGAGCGGGATCAGGGCCGCGGTCACGACGAACGGGATGTGGATCGCCAGCAGGTACTGGAAGGCGAGCTGGAGGTTCCGGAAGAGCTGGCGCCCCTCCCCGATGGCCCGCACGATCGTCCGGAAATTGTCGTCGAGGAGGACGATGGCCGCGACCTCGCGCGCGCTCCGGGTGCCTCGCTCTCCCATCGCCACGCCGATGTCGGCGGCCTGCAGCGCGGGCACGTCGTTGACGCCGTCGCCGGTCACCGCGACGATCTCGCCGGCCTCCTGGAGGCCTCGCACGAGGGCCAGCTTCTGTGACGGGGCGGCCCGGGCGATCACGTCGACCTGGCGG
>DATFAJ010000772.1:0-3962 GCA_035254745.1 Candidatus Methylomirabilota bacterium
CGGCCTCCTTGAGGAGCTGGGCGCGCACGCTTTCCAGGTCGTTCCACAGCGCTTCCACCGGAGCCGGCCATGCCATCACGGTTTCCTCCTGGTCGACATGATACAACCGGATGGTGAGCGAGCCCACCCCGGTCGGTCCCGCCGACGAGCCCCTCCGAAATCCCCTCGCCCGGGTCCCGTGGCGCACCACCTCCACCCGCCCCATCTACCGCAACCGGTGGATCGACGTGCGCGAGGACATCGTCGAGCTGCCCGACGGCCACGCCACGGTGTACGGGGTCGTCGAGTGCAGCGAGTGCGTCGGGGTGCTGCCCTTCCTCGATCGCGACACGGTGCTCCTGGTCGGGCAGTACCGCTACGTGGCCCGCGACTTCTTCTGGGAGATGCCGACCGGCGGGCAGCACGCGGGCGAGACCGTCCTGGACGCCGCCCAGCGCGAGCTCGCGGAGGAGGCGGGCTACGAGGCCGGCCGCCTCGTGGAGCTCTGCGACTTCCACACCTCCAAGAGCATCCTCCGTGAGGTCGCGCACCTCTTCGTCGCGGAGGACCTGCGTCCCGCGTCGCGGCCGCCCGATCACACCGAGTTCATCGAGCCGCGCGCCTTCCCCTTCGCCCAGGTGCTCGCCATGGTCGAGCGCGGAGAGATCAAGGACGCCATGACCATCGTGGCGGTGCTGCACGCGGCCCGCCGCCGGGGGATCTAGCCGGCCCTCTCAGGACTTGCCGAGCAGGTACATGTCACCGCTCGGAGCGGGCAGGCCCCCGGCCGGCTCGAGCGTGACCGCGAAGGCATTCACGGTCGACACGCCCGGCAGCGGCCGGACCGCGAGGCTCCCGGTCCCGGAGGCGTCCACCGTGAACACGCCCGCCGACACCGGGGCGTTGGTGCCCGCGATGGCCCAGAGCTGGTACGCCTTGCCCTCGGGTGGCGCCGGCAGCCCGGTGGCCACGAACACGCCCCCGGCCTGCGCGTGCCACATCATGCGGGCCCGCGCGGCCGGAGCCGGCGGCAGGCCGGCGAGCGCGACCACCTGCGTGGCCGGATCGCGCAGGATCGCGATCACGGCCTGCTGGGCGCGCAGCTCGGCGCGGAGCTGCTCGGCGTCGCGCGCGAGCGCGTCGAGCCGCTTCTCGTAGGTGGACGACACGCTCCACCCCACCACCACCGCGGCGAGGCCCGCGGCCATCGCGCCGCTCAGCACCACGGGCCAGAGCGCCCGCGGCCGCCGCCGGGGCAGCGGGCGCGCCGGAGCGGACGGGCGCGTCGCGGGGGCCGCGGCGATGCGCTCCAGCAGGGCCGCCTTCACCCCGGCCGGCGGAGGCTCGGGGGCCGCGGCGGCGAGGCCCACGAGCGTGTCCCCGCACTCGCGCAAGGCGCGCAGCGCGTCCGCGTCGCCGGCCTCGAGCAGGGCCTCGAAGCGGGCGAGCTCCTCGCCCTCGAGCCCGCCCAGGGCGTACGCCGCCGCCAGCTCGCCGATCTCGTCGCGGTTCATGTCGCCGACAGCCTCTCTGCGCCGAGCACCCCTCGCAGCCGCTCCAGCCCGAGCCGGGCGCGGGTCTTCACCGTCCCGAGCGGCTCCCCGAGCCGCGTGGCGATCTCCGACTGGGTCAGCCCCTCGAAGAACGCCAGCTCGATGACGCGCCGCTGCGGCTCCGGGAGCTGGGCCAGCGCGTTCTGGACCAGGCTCCGGTCCTCGGCGACCACCGCCGGGTTCTCCGCCGGCTCCTCGCGGCGCGGCGCCACGGACTCGTCCACCGGGGCCACGAAGGTCCTATCTCTTCTACGCACGGACCGCAGACGATCGATTGCTCGGGTCTTGGCCCGCGTCACGAGCCAGGCCTCCGGGCTGCCCCGCGTCGGGTCGTACCGGGCCGCATCCTGCCAGACCTGCCAGAAGACCTCCTGGAGCACCTCGGCGGCCGCCTCCGGATCGTGGAGCACGCGCCGGATCAGCCCGAACGCCATCGGAGCGGTCAGATCGTAGAAGCGACCGAAGGCATCGCGATCTCCCGCGGCGATGGCCGCGATGAGGGCAGCGGAGGATTCCGAGCCGGGCGCGAGCGGCGACATCGCCCCTAATCAGTACCAGCCGCGACGACGCGCGGTCAACACATCCGGCGGTGGTGGCTCGCGCGTAGAGTTACTGGAGATCGGCGGCGCGACGGACGAGGCGCCGGGCCTTGAGCTCGTAGCGCGGCAGGCTCTGCCCGGGGACGGGCACCGCCTCGACGCGGATCCCCAGGTCGACGCGCACCGCCTCCTGCACCGCGGCCACCACGGGATCGGCGTGGCCCTGCACCTCGAGCAGCAGGCGCACCTCGTCGAGCTGGCCGCGACGGTAGACCTCGATCAGGAACTCGTCGACCGCGGGGAAGCGTCGCACGATGCCCTCCAGCGCGGAGGGGAACACGTTGACACCGCGGACGATCAGCATGTCGTCGATGCGCCCCAGGATGCCGCCCTCGAGCCGGAGGGAGGGGCGTCCGCACGCGCACCGGGTGCGGGCCCGGCGCACCCGGTCGCCGGTCCGGTAGCGGAGCAGCGGGGAGCCCACGCGGCCCAGGTTGGACAGGATCAGCTCGCCCTCGTCCGCGGGGCGTCCGGTGACCGGGTCGAGGATCTCGGCGATGAACTCGGCCTCGTTCACGTGCAGGCCGGACTGCGCTGCGCACTCGAAGCCGTAGGCGCCCATCTCGGTCATGCCGGCGTGGTCGTAGGCCCGGGCCCCCCACGCCGACTCGATGCGGGCCCGCACCGCAGGAATGCCGGCCCCCGGCTCTCCCGCGTGGACGGTCGCCCGGACCCCCAGGCGTGACAGCACGATCCCCCGCTCCGCCGCAACCTCGGCCAGGTGCAGCGCGTAGGACGGCGTGCAGCACACCGCGGTGACGCCCAGGCTCTCGATCGTGGCGAGGCGCTGCGCGCTGTCCTGGCCACCGCCGGGGATGGCGAGGGCCCCGAGCGCGCGGACGCCCTCGAAGCCGGCCCAGAAGCCCACGAAGAGCCCGAACGAGAACGGGAAGAACACGCGATCACCGGGTCCGAGCCCCGCCGCCCCCAGCACCACCGTCCAGCACCGGGCCCACCAGTCCCAGGACTCCTGCGTGTCGAGCCAGCGCAGCGGCGTCCCGGTGGTGCCCGAGGTCTGGTGCACGCGGACGTAGCGATCGAGGGGGAAGGACAGGTTGGTGCCGAACGGCGGATGCGCCGCCTGGTCCTCGACCAGCTCGCTCTTGGGGGTGAGCGGCAGCCGCTGGAAGTCGTCCCAGGTCCTCAGATCTCGCGCGTCGGCCAGCCCGGCCCGCGTGTAGCGGGCGCCGAGGAACCGGTTCGCCGGCAGCGCGGCCCGGAGGAGCGCCACGAGGCGTGCCCACTGCTGCTGCTTCAAGGCTTCGGGATCGCGCGTTTCCATCCGAAATCCGGGGTCGACCGTAGCACGCAGTGCTCCGCGCCGTCGAGTGCTCCGCGCGCCGCCCGCTGACGACGCTCCGCCCGCTACATCGCCGACTTCTCACAAACTTCCGTCGATCAGGGACTCACCGCGCTGAAACGAAGTACTCGCCAGGCGGTGGGTCGAAGGGGGCCGATCGCGCCCTTTCCCGCCCGGCGAGTCCCCTCGTCCATCCCCCACACCGCGCCGAGGTTTGCCGTCTCCGCTCGGAGGCGGGCCAGGCTCGATCAGCAGCAAGCCCGCCCTGAATGGCGGCTTCGCAGTGCCAGGGAATCGCTAGATGCAACTCGCCCCGCCACGCTATAGATGATCCATGTGGCGACCCATGCGGCCCGCCGGCTGGCGGGCTACGAGGAGACGACGACGATGAGCACCGAGCACGCGACGACCTGCCCAGAGTGCGCCTTCCCGATTCGGCCGGCCCACCGCGGTGACCAGGCCACGTACGCCGACCAGCATGGCCGAGGAGCCGGATTCTCGACCACGGTTGAACGGCCGGCGGCCTGTACC
>DATFAJ010000773.1:0-3568 GCA_035254745.1 Candidatus Methylomirabilota bacterium
CGACATCGCGGCCCACGCCGCGTCCTACGCGATGCCGGGGGTCATCGCCGACGGCAACGACGTGCTCGAGGTCGAGGCCGCGACGCGTGAGGCCGTCGCGCGGGCTCGCGGCGGCGACGGGCCGACCCTGCTGGAGTGCAAGACGTATCGGTGGTGCTTCCACGCCATGCGCGCCACCCCACCCCCGGAGACTCGCCCGGCCGAGGAGATCGTCGCCTGGAAGGCCCGCGACCCCATCGCGCGCCTCGAGCGGCACGTGCTCGGCCGGGGTCTGCTCACCGCCGACGAGATCGGCGCGATCCGTGAGGGCGTCAAGGCCGATCTCGACGCCGCGGTGGCCTTCGCCGAGCGGAGCCCGTTTCCCGATCCGAAGGACCTGCTGGTCGACATGTTCGCCGACTGAGGCGACGAGGAGCCGGGCATGCGAGAGATCAGCTTCCAGAAGGCGCTCGAGGAGGCGGTGGCCGAGGAGATGCGTCGCGACGCGCGGGTCATCACCATGGCCACCGATTTCACCGGCGATCCGCTCAAGGAGTTCGGCCCGGCGCGGGTGCGCTTCTCGCCCATCTCCGAATCGGTGCTGACCGGCATGGGTCTGGGCGCCGCGGGCTGCGGCTTCCGCCCCGTCGTGAACTGGCGGATGGTGACGTTCTCCTTCGTGGCTATGGATCAGATCGTCAACCAGGCGAGCAAGATCCGGTACATGTTCGGCGGGCAGGCCGACTTCCCGGTGACCTATCGCTGCAGCACCGGCGGCGGCATCGGCCTCGCCGCGCAGCACTCCCAGAGCCCGTACTCGATGTGGATGCATCTCGCCGGCCTCAAGATCATCCTCCCGTCGACGCCGGCCGACGCCAAGGGCCTGCTCAAGAGCGCCATCCGCGACAACAACCCGGTGGTCTCCTTCGAGTGCAGCCGTCTGGCCGCGGTGACCGGTCCGGTGCCCGACGGGGATCATCTGGTGCCGATCGGGGTCGCGGACGTGAAGCGGGCCGGCACGGACGTGACCATCGTGGCGCTCGCCTACTACGTGCACGAGGCGCTCGCGGTGGCCGAGGAGCTCGCGGGCGAGGGCATCGACGTCGAGGTGGTCGACCCGCGGACGCTGGTCCCGCTGGACGTGGAGACGGTGCGCGCCTCGGCGCGGAAGACGGGGCGGGTGGTGATCGTGGACGAGGCCCCCGCCACGTGCTCGGCCGCGTCGGAGATCGCAGCGCTGATCGCCGAGGACCCGGAGACCTTCCGCGCCCTGAAGGCCCCCGTCCGCCGGGTCTGCGCCGCTCCGGTGCCGGTGCCGTACAGCCCCACCCTGGAAGGGGCCGCGCTGCCGAGGCGAGAGGACATCACGATCGCGGTCCACGAGGTCCTCAAGGAGTCCCTCTCGGCGAGGGTGTGACGGGCATGGCACGCGCCGGCTACCGCATCTTCGACGCCGACACCCACATCATCGAGCCGGTCGAGCCGGTGGAGGCCTACCTCTCCCGTGCCGATCAGGCCCGGCTCGCCGCGCTCGGCCCGCTGGTCCAGCGCTCCCCGGGCAAAGGGGGCATGTCCCGCTTCCGGGTGGGCAAGCGCCCGGAGCTGAACCGTCGCCTCGGCTCCCGGGAGCGCGTCGACCTCGACGCGGTGGTCGAGCGGCGGGCGCGGGACGGCGGGACGCCGTGGGACGTGAGGTGGCAGGGGCCGCCGTTCCCCAGCGAGCGCGTGAGCTTCGATCCCCACGCCCGCGTGAAGGACATGGACATCGAGGGCGTCGACGTGAACATGATCCTGCCCTCGGGCGGGATCCCCGCCTTCTGCGGTCTCGATGACGTGGGGCTCGAGCTGGCCGCGTACCAGGCCTACCACCGGTTCCTCGGCGACTACTGCGGCGCCTATCCCGACCGGCTGACCAGCGTCGTCCTGGTCTCGCCTCGCGACGTCGCGGCCTCGGTCGCCGAGATCCGGCGCTGCGGCCGGGAGGAGTGGCCGGTCGCCGTCTTTCCCATCTGCCCGCCGGCCATGAGTCTCGACGAGCCGGCGTGGGAGCCGATCTGGGCGGAGGCGCAGGCGCAGGACCTCGCGGTGGTCGTCCACTCCTTCACCATGACCGCGCCCTATCCGCCCGGGATGTGGGACACCTGGGACAACGTCTTCCTCCAGCGCTCCGCGGGCCACGTGTGGAACGCCCAGCGCAACGTCGCCGCGCTGATCGGGGGCGGGGTGCTGGACCGCTACCCCGAGCTGCGGCTGGCCCCGCTCGAATGCGGCCACGGCTGGCTGCCGTTCTGGGCCGCGCGCCTCGACGAGCACGCCCTGATGTGTCGGCACGCGATCGCACCGCTCCGTCACCGGCCGAGCGAGTACATCCGCGGGCCGCGGTACTTCCAGAGCATCCAGCTCCACGAGGGCGAGCAGTCCCTGCGCCACGTCATCGAGGCGCTCGGCGAGGACACGCTGATGTTCGCCACCGACTACCCGCACTCGGAGAGCTGGTTCCCGAGGTCGGTGGACGCGGTGCTCGGCTGGACGTCGATCCCCGAGACCGCCCGGCGCAAGCTGCTCTGGGACAACGCCTCGCGCTGCTATCGGCGGCATCGGCGACGGGCGGGCGAGCGGTGACCGGGGCCTGTCCCGGCCGATAGCGGTCCTGCTATAGTCCCCGCGTGGTCAAGGCAGTGTCCTTCTTCAAGCGGAAGGCCGGCATGCCGGTGGAGGAGTTCCAGGCCTACTGGCTCCGCACCCACCCCGCGGCGGTCATCCGGCTGCCGGGGGTGCGCCGCTACGTGCAGTCGCACACGCTGCTCGCCGGGTACCGCAAGGGCGAGCCGATCTACGACGGCATCGCCGAGCTCTGGTTCGAGGACACGAAGGCGCTGCACGCCCTCCGCGGCACGAAGGAGATGGAGGCCGTCGCGGCCGACGAGGCCGTCTTCATCGACCGGGGGACGATGGGGCTGATCCTCACCGACGAGCACGTGATCAAGGACGGGCCCGCGCCGGCCGGCGGCGCAAAGAACGTCGAGTTCGTCACCCGGAAGCCCGGCCTCGGGGTGGACGAGTTCCAGCGCTACTGGCGCGAGGTCCACGGGCCCCTGGCCGCGCAGATCCCCATGATCCGGCGGTACGTGCAGAGCCACACCCGTCCGTCTGCCTACGAGCGGGGGCGGACGCCGGCCTACGACGGGGTGGCGATCACGTGGTTCGACGACACCCGGGCCATGCGCGCCTCGGCCGCGAGCGCCCAGTACCCGCGGGTCCGGGCCGACGAGCCCAACTTCATCGCGCCCGGCGACGCGCCGTTCATCATCACCACCGAGCACGTGATCATCCCGTGACGGACGCTCGCACCCCGGTCGCGGACGCGCTGGTCGAGTTCGTGCTCGGGCTCGAGCTCGGCTCGCTCCCCGCCGCGGTGGTCGAGGCCGCGAGCCTGTCGTTCACCGACTGGGTCGGCGCGGCCGTCCGCGGCTCGAGCGAGCCGCTCGCCGGCGCGCTCGACGCGGTGATCGCGGCCGCCGGGGGCGAGCCGCAGGCCACGGTCGTGGGCCGCGGCCGCCGGACGAGCGCGCTGCTGGCCGCGCTCGCC
>DATFAJ010000774.1:0-5394 GCA_035254745.1 Candidatus Methylomirabilota bacterium
CAGGAAGCGGGGCACCGCGAGGCTCCAGTAGTCCATGCCGAGGGTCAGGTCCGACATCATCACGAGGGCGACCGCGTTCAACCCGCATCCGAACAGGAGCATCAGCCGCTGATCCATGCGGGAGACGAGGCGACCCGAGAAGGTGAGCGCGATCATGGTGCCGAGGCCACCGGGGGCCAGCACGAGCCCGGAGGTCCAGGCGTCGTAGCCCAGCATCTTCTGGGTGTAGAGCGCCACGAGCAGCACGCTCGAGTTGAACCCGAATCCGACCAGGGCGATGATCAGCGCCCCGATCGAGAAGTTGCGGTCGCGGAAGACGGACAGGTCCAGGATCGGCTCGGACGCCTGCAGCTCGCGCGCCACGAAGCCCACGAGCATGACCACCGCGACGATCGCGAGGGTCACGATGTAGCCGGAGTCGAACCAGTCTTCCTTCTCGCCCTGGTCGATCATGAGCTGCAGCGCTCCGAAGCCCAGCAGCATGAGCACCAGGCCCGCGGCGTCGATCCCGCGCGGCTTCCGCAGGTGCGGCGAGTCGAAGAGGAAGACGCCGGCCATGAAGAAGCCGAGCACCCCGATCGGCAGGTTGACGTAGAAGATCCAGCGCCACGACCAGTTGTCGACGATCCACCCCCCGAGGGTGGGCCCCAGGATCGGGGCCATCATGATGCCGACGCCCCACACCGCCATCGCGGTGCCGCGCTCGCGGAGGGGAAAGATCTCCCACATCGTCGCCTGGGCCATCGGGATCACCGGCCCGCCGCCGAGCCCCTGCAGCACGCGCATGGCCACCAGGAACTCGAGGTTCGGCGCGATACCGGACAGGAAGGAGCTCACCGTGAAGATCGTGGTGCAGATGAGGAAGAATCGCCGCCGCCCGAGGACGGCGGTGAGCCAGCCGGTGGCGGGAATCGCGATGGCGTTGGCGGCCAGATAGGAGGTGATGACCCAGGACATCTCCTCCACCCCGGCGGAGAGCGCCCCCTGCATGTGGGGCAGCGCGACGTTGGTGATGCTGGTGTCGAGGACCTGCATCACCGTGACCATCATCACCGAGAGGGTGATGGCCCACTTCCGGAAGGGGGAGAGCGGCTCGGTGGTCGCGGCGGGGCCCGGGGGGCTCCCGGCGGGCGACGACTCTCGATCAGGGGGCACGGGAAGCCAGCCTAGCCGGACTCCCCGCGAATGGCAACGCCCCGGGCTAGGCGCCCGGGTTCAGCCGTGGGTCGCTCACCAGCGTCCAGTCGTCGACCCCGTCGATGGTCGGCACCGCGGCGGTGGTCGTCGTCTGGGTGCGCCCCTTGCTCGGAGAGAACCAGACGAACTCCTTCGAGGCCGGGCCGCCCGCGCCGGCCGCCTCGATCTCGGGGCCGCTGGCCCCGCTCTCGCGACGCTCCGCCTTCCGCGCCCGCTTGGCGTCCTGCTTGGCCTTGCGCTGATCTTCCTTGCGGCGGCGATCGCCGCGGTACATCCCCGGTCTTTTCTGAGCCATCCCGCTCCTTTCTCGCTCACCCTACTTTACATGACGCGCGGAGTATTGCACAGGCCGCGGCCGCGCCGCGCGGCCAACTTGCAGCGCGACGAGCCGAGCGCGCGCCGGCGGCTATTGGACATTGGTCCAATAGGCGGGGCGTCGGCCGGCTGCTACCGTGGAGCGGTATCGCCTGACGAACCTGTGCGAGACCGAGCACCCATGGAGGCCCTCATGCTGCCGCCGCTACCGAAGGAGAGCCCGCGCCGAGTGTGTGACGGATGCGGCAAGGCCAATTTCCTGCCCTACTCCATCCGGACCGGCAGCCCGGCGAGCGCGACGGAGCGGGTCTATTGCTCCCTGGCCTGTGCCCAGATCCACTTCCCGAGCTTCACCGGTCACGCGTCCGGACGATGAGGCGGGCTCGCGTCATCCGGTAGCTCGAGGGATCCCAGGTCCCGGATCCGGGTGCCGATGTTGGCGGCCAGCACCGTCTCGACGGCGCCGACCGCCGGAGGCCCGTCCCACTCCAGAGAGGCCGTGCGCTGATGGCCCTCGACGTTGATCCGCAGGAACAGGCGACCCCCGAGCCGCGACAGCCCCTCGAGCACGCCGTCCTCGGGCGGCGCGGATGCCTCGTCCGACCCCCGCGACTCGACCCATCGCGCCGGCCAGATCGCCGGTGCTCCCGTTCGCTGCGTGAGCTCGCCCAGTCTCATGATCACCGTTCTCCTCGCGTCGTGGCGCCATCCGTCCAGTACTTATGGTTCTTATTTAACTTATATCATGATAGCATCGAGGGCGCGCGCAATACTACCCAGTCGATTCCCGCCGGACGCTGACCCGGTCACGGAGTATGACCCCCTTGCTACTGCCCGAGACCCAGATCGACGCATCCCCGTCTCCATTCGCGCCGAGAGCCCCGGACCCCATCCGGGCCGACCTGTGGAGCCCGGAGCGGCTCGAGGAGCACGCGGAGAGCATCGCCCGCCGGCGCGTCCTCGCCCGAGGCAAGACCGGCCGCCGGCTCTCGCCTCGCGTGCGGGACAGCGGGCGCGTCCTCCTCCAGTGCTACCGGGACATCGCGGCGGTGATCCGCGACGAGGGCGCGACGACGCCCGCCGCGGAGTGGTTCGTCGACAACTTCCACATCGTGGACGCGGTGGTGCGGCAGGTCCGCGAGGACCTCCCGCTCGGGTTCTACCGTCAGCTGCCGAAGCTCGCGGACGACCCCCTCGGGGGATACCCGCGCGTGCTCGGCCTCGCGTGGGCCTTCGTCGCGCACACCGACAGTCGCGTCGAGCCCGAGACCCTCCAGCGCTTCGTCCGTGCGTTCCAGCGGGTGCAGCCACTGACCATCGGCGAGCTCTGGGCCGTCCCGATCGCCCTCCGGATCGTGCTCGCCGAGAACCTCCGCCGGCTCGCCGAGCGCATCGTGAGCGGACGCGCGGGCCGCCAGGCCGCCGACGCCCTGGCCAACGATCTGCTCGGCCTGGGCGGCCGACCCGCGCGCCCCCTCGCGTTCCAGGGGCTCCCCGCCGCGACCCTGTCCGCCGCCTTCACGGTCGAGCTCGTGCAGCGCCTGCGGGAGCAGGACCCGCAGTCGACGCCCGCGCTGCGATGGCTCGACGAGCAGATCGCCAAGCGGGGAAGCTCGCCGGACGAGCTCGTGCAGGCCGAGCACCAGAACCAGGCCGGGATGAACGTGACGGTCCGCAACGTGATCACGAGCCTGCGCACGATGTCGACCCTCGACTGGGCCGACTTCTTCGAGAGCGTCAGCCTCGTCGACGACATGCTACGAGCCGATACCCGCTTCGGCGACATGGAGTTCGGGACCCGCGATCAGTACCGTCACGCGATCGAGGATCTGGCCCGCGGCTCCCGCCGCTCCGAGCTGGAGGTCACCCGGATGGCGATGGCCGCGGCAGGGCAGGCCATCCCGGGAGGGCCCGCCGAGGATCCCGGCTACCATCTCCTCGAGGAGGGCCGACCGCTTTTCGAGAAGGAGATCGGCTACCGCGTCCCGGCGAGGCGATGGCTCGCGCGGGCCTTCCTGACCAGCGCGACTCCGCGCTACCTCGCGACCATCGGGGTCGTGACCGCCGCGCTCCTCGCGCTGCCGCTCCTCGCCGGGCACGCCTCCGGCATGAGCCGGGTCGGGTTGGCCCTCCTGGGGCTCCTCGCGGTGGTCCCGGCCTCCGATCTGGCAATCGCCCTCGTCAACCGGGCGGTGATGGCGCTGATCGGGCCCCGGGCGCTGCCGCGTCTCGCGCTGCGGGACGGCGTGCCTCCGAGCCTGCGGACGCTCGTGGTCGTGCCGACGCTGCTCACGAGCGAGGCCGAGATCGAGGAGCACGTCAATCGCCTCGAGATCCATTTCCTCGCCAACCCGGACGGCGATCTCCACTTCGCCCTCCTGTCGGACTGGACCGACGCGCCGGCCGAGACGATGCCGGGGGACGATCGGCTCCTCGCGGCGGCGGCCGCCGGCATCGCGCGCCTCAATGCCCGCAACGGTCCCGCGCCAACCGCGGGGGCGCGCTTTCTCCTGCTGCATCGCCGGCGGCTCTGGAACCCCCGCGAGGGCAAGTGGATGGGATGGGAGCGCAAGCGCGGGAAGCTCGACGAGCTGAACCACCTGCTCGCGGGCGCGAGCGACACGAGCTTCATCGGGGCCCGGGGGCGCCCGCCCGAGGTACCCGCGGGCGTCCGCTACGTGATCACCCTCGATGCCGACACCCGGCTGCCGCGCGGTGCCGCGGGCCGTCTCGTCGGCACCATGGCCCATCCCTTGAACCGGCCCGTCCTCGACGCTCGATCCGACCGCGTGGTCGACGGCTACGCCATCCTCCAGCCCCGGGTCACGCCCACGATCCCCACCGACCACGGCCGGTCGCTCTTCCAGCGGGTCTTTGCCGGCCCCGCCGGAATCGACCCGTACGCCTCCGCGACCTCCGACGTCTACCAGGATCTCCTCGGCGAGGGCTCGTACACCGGCAAGGGCATCTACGACGTGGCCGCCTTCGCCACCGCGCTCGAGGGGCGCGTGCCCGAGAACACTCTGCTGAGCCACGACCTCTTCGAGGGGATCTTCGCCCGAGCGGGCCTCGTGACCGACATCGAGCTCTTCGAGGAATTCCCGAGCGACTACGAGGTCGCCGCCGGCCGCCAGTACCGCTGGGCGCGCGGCGACTGGCAGCTCCTCCCGTGGCTCCTCACGCGCAACGGCACCGGTGGCAGACGGGGTGGGTGGCTTCCCCTCATCGGCGCGTGGAAGATCGTCGACAACCTCCGCCGGACCCTGTCCGCCCCCGCCGCATGGCTGACCCTCGTCTCGGCCTGGACGCTTCCCGGGAGCCCCGCGCTGGTGTGGACGACGTTCGTCCTGGCCACGCTCGCGCTCCCCGCTCTCCTACCCGCGCTGGCCGATGTCATCCCCCGGCGGCGGGGCATCTCCAAGCGAACCTACGTCCGCAGCGCGGGGCGGAGCTTCGCCCTGTCCGGATCGCAGATCGCCCTCGGCATCACCTTCCTCGCCCACCAGGCCTGGCTGATGAGCGACGCGATCGGGCGGACGCTGGTCCGTCTGTACGTGACCCACCGACGCCTTCTCGAGTGGACGACCGCGGCCCAGGCCAAGGCGGACATGTCCCGCGACGTCCCCGGCGCCTATCGGCGGATGCACGGCGCCCTGATCCTCGCGGCGGCGAGCGGGGTCGTCGTCGCCATCGCGCGCCCGGAAAGCGCCGCGATCGCGGCGCCGTTTGCGCTCGTGTGGGCGCTCTCCCCGCTGGCCGCGCGCTGGGTGAGCCGCCCACCGCGCCCGTCACCAGCGGAGATCCTCTCCGCCGCGGACCGCCAGGTCCTCCGCTCGACCGCGCGCCGCACGTGGCGCTTCTTCGAGACCTTCGTCGGGCCGG
>DATFAJ010000775.1:0-2586 GCA_035254745.1 Candidatus Methylomirabilota bacterium
GTCCCAGTGCGGGAAGTCGGAGGCGTAGACGATCTGGTTCTCGCCCACCAGCTTGAGCGCCTGGGGCAGCAGCCACTCGTCGGCCTCGCAGGAGAAGAAGATCGACCCGCTCCGCACGTAGTCGCTCGGCTTGCGCTTGAGGGTCGGGGCCTCGGCCGCCCGCTTGGCGTACTCGTCGTCCATCCGCTCCATCCAGTAGGGGGCCCAGCCGCAGCCCGCCTCGAGATACGCGATGCGCAGGCGCGGGAAGCGCTCCGGGATGCCCTCGAAGATCATCGAGGTGATCTGGCGCATCTGCCCGAAGGCGTGCGAGCAGGTGTGGGCCTGGATGAAGCGCGGAAAGAGCTCGAGGCCTCCGCCGCCGAGGTGCGAGCCGGAGGCGTGCACGCCCAGCATCACGTCGAGGCGGTCGGCCTCCTCGTAGATCGGCAGGAAGCGCGGGTCGCCCAGGAGATGGCTGCCGTCGGCGGCCAGCATCGCGCCCACCAGGCCGAGCTCGGTCACCGCGCGGCGCAGCTCGCGCGCGGCCGCGTCCGGGTCCTGCACCGGCAGCAGCGCCACCGCGTGCAGCCGCGGGGACTGCTTGACGAACTCCTCGTGCAGGAAGGTGTTGTAGGCGCGGCAGAGCGCCACCGCCCACTCGCGGTCCTTGAGGAACGAGAGGAAGAGCCCGAGCGTCGGGTACAGCACCGCCTGCTCCATGCCGCCCCGGTCGAGCGCGCGCAGCCACTGCTCCGCGGTGCCCGCGCTGTCGCCCAGCGTGCCGAGCATTCGCCGGTCCCAGCCGTCCCAGGGGTAGAACGGGAACGCCTGCGGGCGCCGGTTGTACGGGGCGTCGAGGTACTTGGCCACCTGCTCGAGAGACTCGGTCACGTGGCCGTCGGCGTCGATGATGGCGTGGGCGGACTGGCTCATCGGTTCCTCCAGCGCGGGATCGCGTCCGGGTTGACGCAGTGGGCGGGCGGCTCGCCGCGCCCGGCGGCCAGGATCTGGTCGAGCGCGAGCCGGAGGTTCGCCCGGCGGCCCGCCTCGCTGTGGCTCACGTTGTGCGGGGTCAGGATCAGGCGCTCGGGATCGACCGCGCGCAGCGGGCTCTCGGCGGGCAGGGGCTCGCGGGTGAAGGCGTCGAGCGCCGCGCCCGCGATCCAGCCCTCGGTCAGCGCCCGCGCCACCGCCTCCTCGTCCGCGATCTCGCCCCGCGCGGTGTTGATCAGCACCGCGGTGGGCTTCATCGCGCGGAGCGCCTTCTCCCCGATCAGGTTGCGCGTCTCGTCGGTCAGGGAGGCGTGGAGCGACACCACGTCGCTCTCCGCGAGGAGCGTCGGCAGGTCGACGAGGGTGGCCCCGAGCGACCGGGCGCGCTCCTCCGGGACGTACGGATCGCAGGCGAGGAGCCGCACGTCCCAGTTGACGAGTCGCCGGGCCACGTGCGAGCCCACGCGCCCGAGGCCCACCAGGCCGACCGTCTTGCCGAACAGAAACTCGCCGCGGTCGCCGCGCTGGGCCCACTCCCCGCGACGGAGCTTGGCCTCGTTGTGCTTGATGCGCTTCTGCAGGAGCAGGGTCAGCGCGACGGTGGCCTCGGCCACCGCGATGAAGTTCTCCGGGGTCGGGCTGTTGGCCACCAGGATGCCGAGCGCGGACGCGGCCGGGACGTCGATCTTGTCGGTGCCGATGAAGGGCACGATCACGAGCCGGAGCGACGGCGCCGCCTCCATGACCCCGCGGGTGATCGCGTCGAGGTGCGAGGCGAGGACGACGTCGCAGTCGCGCGCGGCCGCACCCAGGTCGGCCTCGGTATATGCCGCGCGCCCGGGCTGGTCGAGCGGGCGGCCGATCACGACCTCGTGGCCCGCCGCACGGAGGGGGTCGAGCTCGGCGGGCGGTCCGCTGGGTCCCGAGGCGAGGATCTTCACGGCTTCTTGCAGATCACGTTGAGCACGACCTGCCGCTTCTCTTCCCTCACGATGCGGAGCCCGCGGCGCAGCGCGTCCGGCAGCGCGGCGGGGTCCTCCACCTTCTCGCCGTGGCCGCCCGAGGCCCGGCAGAGCATCTCGTAGTCGGGCGAGGGCTCGAGCGCGGTGAGCGGCATCGCGTCGGTGCGAACCGCCCAGCCGTCACGAGCGTAGGTCTGCACCGCCCGCTTCACCGCGTTCCAGGTGCGGTTGTTGAAGACCACGAAGAGCACCGGCAGGTTGTAGGCGCGCGAGACGAAGTGCGCCGCGGTGGGCGCGCCGAAGATGTAGGCGCCGTCCCCCACACAGCAGATGACCGTCTTGTCCGGCGCGGCCAACTTCGCCCCCAGCGCGGCACCCAAGCCCCAGCCGAGCCCGCCCGACGACGGCGCGGCGAAGTAGCTCCCCGGCTGCGTGAAGCAGGCCTGGGTCGCGTCGAGGTCGTATTCGTTGACCACGATGCTCTGGTTGTCCACGAGGTCGCCCACGCAGCGTGACACCCACGCCATGTCCATGGGCGCGTCCGACTGGACGGCGCGCGCCCGGGCTGCGGCCGCCGCCACGACGCGCGCGTGCTCCGCTTCCCACCGTGCGCGCCGCTCCGCGACGGCCCCCGTGTCGGCGCGGCGGG
>DATFAJ010000776.1:0-3997 GCA_035254745.1 Candidatus Methylomirabilota bacterium
AGGCGGTGAAGCGGCAGATCAGCGCGACCATCGCGGACCACGCGCGGACCCGCGAGGCCCTGGAGCAGGAGCTGGGCGACCGGGTGCGGGCGAGCGCCGATTTCCGGGAGGGGGTGGCCGCGTTCCGTGAGAAGCGGCGCCCGCGCTACGAGTGAGGCATCCATGACCACGCCGGTTCGTGTCCACATCCGGGTGCCCGGCACCGCGCCGATGCCCGACCTGATGCGCCTGATCCAGGGCATCGAGGCGGCCGGGTTCGACGGGGCCGGCATCCTGGACAGCCAGATGCTCTCGCGGGACACCTTCGTCACGCTCGGCCAGGCGGCCACGCACACGAAGCGTCTCGCCCTGTTCCCGGCGGTCACCAACCCGTTCACCCGCCACCCCTCGGTGCTCGCGTCCGCGATCCAGACCGTGGAGGAGCTGGCGCCGGGGCGCGTGAAGTTCGTGATCGGCACCGGCTACACCTCGGCCAGCACGATCGGGCGCAAGGCGGCCACGCTCGGGGAGATGCGCGAGTGCATCGCCACCGTGAAGACCCTGCTGGCCGGCGAGAGCGCGCGCTTCGGGGAGACCGCGGGGCGCCTCGGCTACGCCTCGGGTCGGCGCATCCCGGTGCTGATGGCCGCCTCCGGGCCGAAGGCCATCGAGCTGGCCGGCGAGGTGGCCGACGGCGCGCTGCTGCTGGTCGGGGCCAACCGCGGCATCGTGACCCGCGCGCTCGAGCTGCTCGACTGCGGCGCGAAGCGGGCCGGGCGCCGGGTGGAGGACCTCGAGGTGATCTGGGCGGTGCGCACCGCGACGCTGCCCACCACCGCGGCCGCGCTCCGCGAGGCGCGGCCCACCGCGGTGCACTGGGGCGTCCTGCGCTGGGGCGGCTACTGGCTCGAGCCGGCCGGCCTGCGGCTGCCGCCCCTCACGGTGCCGGACGCGGTGTGGAAGGTCTATCCCGATCTCTCCCACGCCCACGACTGGGAGGCGGCCATCGCCGCGACCTCGTTCGTGCCCGACGAGGTGGTGGCCCAGCTCTGCGAGGCGATGGGGCTGGTCGGCACGCCCGCGGACTGCGCGGCCCGCATCGTCGAGTTGACCACCCTGGGCGTGCGCAACCTCTACCTGATGCCGCTCCTCACCTTCGCCCCACCCGAGCGCGAGATCGCCGCGTTCCGCGACACCGTTTTCCCCACGCTCGCCCGCACCGGCCTCCGCTAGGCCGGGGTCAGGTCTTACATTCCGACATTTCCGCGCATTGCGCGGTCATTGCGCGCGCGGCGAAATGTCGGAATGTAAGACCTGACCCCGAGCGAGGC
The DNA here is from genome assembly GCA_035254745.1 of Candidatus Methylomirabilota bacterium. Taxonomy (GTDB): domain Bacteria; phylum Methylomirabilota; class Methylomirabilia; order Rokubacteriales; family CSP1-6; genus CAMLFJ01. The sequence continues at coordinate 1,311 of DATFAJ010000776.1, forward strand.
GCTCGGCGAGGCGGAACTTCTGGACCTTGCCGGTGCTGGTGACCGGCAGGTCGTCGCGGGCCATCACGTGGATGGCCTGCGGCACCTTGTAGGCGGCGAGGGCGTCCTTGCAGAGAGCGCGCAGCGCATCGGGCTCGACGCGGTGGCCCGCCTTCGCCACCACCACCGCGACCAGGATCTCCTCCTTGCGCGGGTCGGGTATCCCGACCACGTAGGCCTGCTCGACGTCCGGGTGGCCCAGGAGGATCTCCTCGACCTCCACCGGGGCCACGTTGATCCCCCCGGTCTTGACCATCTCCTTGATGCGGCCGCGAAAGCGCAGGCGCCCGTCGTCGCCCACGAACCCGAGATCGCCCGAGAGCAGGAAGCCGTCCGCGTCGAAGGACGCCGCGTTGCGCTCCGGATCCTGGTAGTAGCCCGGGGTGAGACGGCCCCGGATCAGGATCTCGCCCACCTGGCCGTCCGGCAGCGGGCGCCGGCTCTCGCGATCCACCACGCGGATCTCCATCCCGGGCAGCGGATAACCGACCGTGGTCCGCCGCACCTCCGGCGGGTCGTGCGCGTCGGTGACCGAGCAGTTGCCGTAGCACTCGGTCAGCCCGTAGACGTTGCAGATCTCGCGCGCGCCGAGGTCCATCACCATCTGCATCGCGGCGGGCGCCCCGATGGCCGCGCCGGTGCGGAGCGACGAGAGGTCGCGCCGCGCGCGGTCGGGATGCTCGACGAGCGCCTGGGCGATGTTGGGGGTGCCGTAGTAGACGGTGCAGCGCTCGCGCTCGATCAGGGCCAGGGCCGCGCCCGGCTCCATGTGCTCTTGCAGCACGATGGTGCCCCCGTGGGTCATCACCGCGGGCAGCGCGTTGGCGCAGCCGAAGCTCCAGAAGAGCGAGATGCCCATCCACACGCGGTCGGCCGCCGTCAGGTGCTGGCGCTCGCCGATCTGCCAGCCGTTCTCGATCAGCCCGTCGTGGGCGAGCTGCACCCCCTTGGGCGTCGACGTCGTCCCCGAGGTGTAGAGGATGTACGCGACGTCGTCGGCGGTGATCGCCCGCTGGGCCGCATCGACCTCGGCGTCGCTCACGCCCGAGCCCAGCTCGGCGAGGGCCTCGAGCGACGGCAGCGCGCCGGCGGGCACCGCCGCGGGGTCGTCGCCGCACACCACCAGGTGTCGGAGGTGCGGCAGCCGCGCGGAGCCCGCGCCGCCCATCTCGGCGAGCGCGGCCAGGTAGTCCTGGCTCCCGAACCGCGGCGCGGTCAGGAGGACCGAGGCCGCGCAGTGGCCGAGCACGTACTCGAGCTCGCGCGGCCGCGACCAGGTGCTGATCGGCACCAGGGTGGCGCCGAGCAGGGTCACCGCGAAGTCGATCAGCAGCCACTCCGGCCGGTTGGTCATGAGCAGGGCGACCCGGTCGCCGCGACCCACGCCGAGGCGCACGAGCCCGCGGGCGAGCCGTCGCGCACGGGCGCGCGTCTCCGCGTAGCCGAGCCGCACCCGGCCGGTGGCGTCGACGATCAGCTCGTGCTCGGGCTGGCGGGCGGCCAGCTCGTCGAGCAGGTCGGGAATGGTCCGGCTCTGGGGACGGAGCACGCGCGCCTACTTCACGTAGTGGTCGCGCGCCAGGGGCGGCGTGGTGCCTTCTCCGCTGAAGAGCACGGTGAGCACGACCTCGACCGAGTGGCCGAGGGCCAGGCCCTGGCAGCCGATGGCCGCGCGGGTGGGCTTGCCGCGGTCGCCGTAGAGCTCGACGAGCAGATCGGTGGCGCCGTTGATCACGCGCGGCTGCTCGTGGAAGCCGGGCGCGGAGTTCACGAAGCCGATGAGCTGCACCGCCCGCTGCACGCGATCGAGGTCGCCCAGCGCGTACTTGATCGCGGCCAGGCTCGAGAGCAGCGCGTAGCGCGCGGCCTCGTAGCCCTGCTCGATCGAGAGGTCGGCGCCCACCACGCCGAGCAGATGGGGCTTGCCGTCCCGCACCGGCGTGGTGCCGGAGAGGTAGAGCACGTTGTTGACCGCGAGATGCGAGACGAATCGGGCGCCCGCCGCGTTCGCCCGGTACGCGCGATCGAGATCCATCAGCGTGAGCCCGAGGGCGTCGAGCTTCTTCTCGATGTGCATGATGGCGCAGGTCATAACACGGTTATCCACACTTATTCACAAAACTTTCTTTGTCATCGGCTTGACACATCCCCCACGCCTTCACTAGGCTTCACGAGTCATGCAGGGGAGTCGAAAGCCGCTGGCGAAGGTCGAGGGACGCCGGTCGTTACGGCAGAGCAAGCTCACCATCGCGTGGCGCGGCACGCCGGATCTCGACGACTGGGTCGCCTACATCGTCAACAAGACAAAGTCGAAGAAGCTGATCCTGGCGGACCAGGTGTCGGAGCGGAAGGTGAAGGCCCTGCTCGCGCGCGTAGCGGGTCTCTCCCGGCGCGGCGTGGAGAAGCTCGCGAAGGGTTAAGGTCGAGAGACCCCAACCGGGGGCGCCAGTCCCCGACAATTCCCGGAATTGGTCTATCCACATGTGTGGATAGCCCTGTGCATATGTACTAGGAAAACACGGTAACTATCTGCCCTGTTTGGTCTTTCTGGACTACCCGTCGACCAGGCTCCGGAGCCGTTCGAGCAGCCTGGCGAGGCCCAGGGTGTCCCGGGCGCAGTACCCCAGGAGGTCCTCCCGCAGCCGGGT
>DATFAJ010000777.1:0-4106 GCA_035254745.1 Candidatus Methylomirabilota bacterium
GCACGGGAGGATCTCGGAGTACACGCCCAGCTCGCGGATGCGGCGGGCGATCAGCTGAGTGTACTGGCCGCCGAAATCCAGGATGAGGATCTTGGTCATCTTTCAGCTCGCTTGAACGTGGAGGAGTTCGGTCGGGCCGTAGAGCTCCCTCGCGCAAGCGCTCATCCGAACTGCCTCGCGCCCGGTGCCGGGAGCCCGGGTGACCACCGCGAGCTTACCTGGGCGTTCCCAGCTTCTGGGCGCGCTGGAAGACCTTGCCCTCGGTCTTGATCGAGGGCGCGATGATCAGCTCGGTCTGCTGCAGCTCCCGGATGTTCATGGCGCCGACCGAGCCCATGCAGGTCCGGATGGCGCCCACCAGGTTGAGCGTGCCGTCCTCGGTGAACGCGGGCCCGAAGAGGATCTGCTCGAGCGGCCCCGCGACGCCGACGCGGATGCGCGTGCCCCGCGGGAGGTTCGAGTGCGGGGTCGCCATCCCCCAGTGGTAGCCGCGGCCCGGGGCTTCCTGGGCGCGCGCGAAGGCGGAGCCGATCATGACCGCGTCCGCGCCCGAGGCGAATGCCTTGCAGATATCGCCACCGGTGGTCATCCCGCCGTCGGTGATGATCGGCACGTAGCGGCCGGTCTTCTTGTAGTAGAAGTCCCGCGCCGCCGCCGAGTCCGCGGTGGCGGTCACCTGGGGCACGCCGAGGCCCAGCACCTCACGGCTCGTGCACGCCGCCCCCGGCCCGACCCCGATCAGGAGCGCGTCGACGCCGCAGCCCATCAGCTCGAGGCACGCCTCGTAGGTGACCACGTTGCCCACGATGAGCGGGATCGAGAGGTGCTTCTTGAGGTTGCGGAGGTCGACCGGGGTGTACTCGCTCGCCACGTGCCGCGCGGTGGTCACGGTGGACTGGACGACGAAGAAGTCGGCGCCCGCTTCCTCCGCGATCTTGGCGAAGCGCTCCGCCCGCTGCGGGATCGAGGACACCAGCACCGGGCCGCCGCCCTTCTTGATCTCGCTGATGCGCTTGTGGATCAGCTCTTCCTTGATGGGCTCGCTGTAGATGCCCTGGATGATCTTGGTGGCTTCTTCCAGGCTGGCAGAGGTGATGCGGTCCAGGACGGCGTCGGGATTCTCGTAGCGGGAGAAGATGCCTTCCAGGTTGAGCACCGCGAGGCCGCCCACCCGCCCCATCTCGATGGCGAACGAGGGGCTGACCACCCCGTCCATGGCCGCCGCGATGATCGGGATCGGGAAGCGATGCCCGCAGAGCTCCCAGGAGATGTCGACCTCGCTGGGGTTGATCGTGAGAGCGCCGGGAACCAGCGCGATGTCGTCGAAGCCGTACGCCGCCCGGGCCTTCCGCCCTCGCCCGACCCACATCCCCATACGCCCCGCCTCCTGGCCTCATCCGGCCTGGCCCGGCGCCGCGTCCCGGCCGCCCGAGCCCTGTATGTAGAGAACCGTGCGCGTCGACCTACCGTAGGTTGGGGTGCAGTATACGGGCGCTCCGCCCCGGGTGTCAACCGGGGGTCACACCGAGGCGCCCGGGTGCGCACGCTCCCAGAGCATGCGCAGGCCTTCGAGCTTGAGATCGGGGTTCACGAACTGCAGGCACTGCACGACCTCGCGCATCTGGCCCACCAGCCCGCCGGTCCCGACCACCTTCACGTCGCCTTCCATCTCCCCGCGCATGCGTTCGACCAGCCCGTCGACGAGCCCGGCCCAGCCGTAGATCATCCCGGACTGGATGTTGGTCACGGTGTGCCGACCGATGGCGTCCTTGGGGCGCACCAGCTCGACGCGGAAGAGCCGCGCCGCGCGCGAGACCAGCGCCTCCGCCGCGGTGTTGATGCCGGGCGCGATCGCGCCGCCGATGAACTCGCCGCGCCTGTTCACGCAGTCGAAGCGGGTGGCGGTGCCGAAGTCCACCACGATGAGCGGGGTCCCGTAGAGCGCGATGCCGGCCACGCAGCTCACGACCCGGTCCGCCCCGACCTCGCGCGGCACGTCGACGTTGAGCGGCAGGTCGGCGGTGACGCCCGGCTCCACCGTGAGGGGGCTCACTCCGAAGTACCGATCGCACATCCACTCGAGCGCCTGCTGGATCGGCGGCACCACGTTGGAGATGGCCACTCCGGTGATGTGCTGCTGCTCGATCCCGCGGGTGGCGAGCAGGGTCTGGATGAAGACGCCCCACTCGTCCGCGGTCTGCTCGCGCCGCGTGGTGAGGCGCCAGGACGCGCGCAGGCGCCCCGCCTCGTAGATGCCGAGCGAGGTGTTGGTGTTGCCGACGTCAATGACCAGCAGCATGGACCGTCCCCTCCTCGACCGCGGTGCTCGAGACGACGCGTACCAGGCGCCCGTCGGGCGCGCGGGCCAGCAGGACCCCGTCCGCTCCCACGTCCTCGGCGCGACCCGTCGCGCCGTCGGGCAGGCGCACCGCCGGTCCCGGCAGCGTCGAGTGGGCGAGCCACGCCTCCCGCAGCGCCGCGAATCCCCCGCCCTGCCAGTCGGCGTAGCGGAGCTCGAGTCGCGCGAGCACGGCGGTCAGCAGCGCCGCGGCGTCGTGATCGCGGCCGGTGAGGAGCCGGAGCGACGTCGCCCGGTCGCCGAGAGAGTCCGGGAAGGTCGACTGGCGGAGGTTGATCCCGATGCCGAGGATCACGTGATGTACCCGCGCGTCGGCCCCGGACGCGGCTTCGGCGAGGATGCCGCACACCTTGCGCCCGTCGACCAGCAGGTCGTTGGGCCACCGGATGCGCGCGCGCACGCCGGTCTCCGCCGCGAGCGCCTCCGCGGCCGCGAGCCCACCCACCAGGGAGAGCTGGGGCACCGCGGCGGGGACGCAGTCGGGGCGAAGGAGCACCGAGCAGAGGAGCGACTCGCCGGGCGCATCCCACCACTCGTGGCCACGCCGGCCGCGGCCCGCGCGCTGGTGGCGCGCGGTGACCACCGTGCCCTCGGGCGCGCCGGTCGCCGCGCGGCGCTGGACCTCGGACTGCGTCGAGTCGACGACGTCGAGCGCGGTCACCGAGAAGCGCAACGGGGGGTGGCTCGGCCTCTTCGCCCCTTCGGGGCTCATCGGAGAGCAGTCACCGGCGGGGGGAGGGCGGCCGCCCGGTTATCCGAGGGCGGCCAGGCTGGCCGCGAGCTTCTGCTCCGTCTCGCGCTGCTCGGTCAGGCGCGCACGCTCGCGCTCCACCACCTCGGCGGGCGCGCGCTCGACGAACTCGGGCCGGCCGAGCTTGCCCTCGAGGAAGGCGATCTCCTTCCGCGCGCGCTCGACCTCCTTGCGGAGACGCTGGCGCTCGGCGTCGAAGTCGACCACGCCCTCCAGGCGCACGAAGACGTCCCCGCTCGGGGTCGCCGCCATCGCGGAGTTGGCCGGGCGGGCCCCGTCGGCCGACACCGTGATCGCGGCCCGGGCCAGGCTGCCGATCACCGCCGCGCCGTCCGCGAGCGCGGCCGTCACCGCCGGGCTCGCCGGCTTCACGCTCACCGTGAGCTCGAGCGCGGGCGAGATGCGGCTCTCGCTGCGGATGGTCCGGATCGCGCTCACCACGTCGAGCACCGGCGCCATGAGGCGCTCCGCCTCCGGGTCGCGCCCCTTGCTGGAGGCCTTCGGGAACGCGGCGATCATGATGGACTCGCCCTGGTGCGGCAGCCGCTGCCACAGCTCCTCGGAGATGAACGGCATGAACGGGTGCAGCAGCCGCAGCGTCGCCTCGAGCGTCTCCACCAGGGTGCGCTGGGTCACCGCCCGTGCCGCCGGACTCTCCGGCTGGTACAGGCTCCGCTTGGCGATCTCGAGGTACCAGTCGCAGTACTCGTGCCACAGGAACTGGTAGACCGCGGAGGCCGCGTCGTTGAACCGGTAGGAGTCGATCGCCTTGCGTACCTGGGCGGTGGCCTCGGTGAGGCGGCTCCTGATCCAGCGATCGGCCACCGACGGCGTCCCGCGCCGGGCCAGGGCCGGGTCGTAGCCCTCCAGGTTGGTCAGCACCAGCCGGGCCGCGTTCCAGATCTTGTTGGCGAAGTTCCGGTAGCCCTCGATCCGCTCCTCGGCGAGGCGGATGTCGCGGCCCTGCGCCGCGAGCGCGGCCAGGGTGAAGCGGAA
>DATFAJ010000778.1:0-5679 GCA_035254745.1 Candidatus Methylomirabilota bacterium
GGGTGGGCGCCGAGAACGCCACGAGCGACCCGGCGCCCGGCGCGCTTCTCTTCTACCCGGGCGGGATCAGCGAGACCGAGATCCTGTTCCCCTACGGAACCACGCGCTTCGCCAGCGTCAAGGGACCACTGGCCGGCAACCACTTCCTCACGATCGTGGAGGGGCGCGAGCGCCTCGACGAGGTGGGGCGCCTGCTCTGCTGGGAGGGGGCCCAGCACATCAGCTTCGAGGCGTAGCCACCGCGCCGTCGGGACGCTCCGGCCGAGCCTGCCAGGCCTTCACCATCTCGTCGCCGCGCGCGACCTGCTCCGGGGTGAGCTGGGCCCGGATCGCATCGCGGGCCTGGCGCGCGGTATCCGCCTCCTTGCCGAGCAGGCCTCGCGCCGCGAGCGCGAACCACTGGTAGGCGAGCACCGGGTCGCGGTCGACGCCCTGGCCGTTCGCGTAGCGCACACCCAGATTGAACTGGGCGAAGGCGACGCCCTGCATGGCGGCGCGCTGGTACCACTTCACCGCCTCTTCGAAGTCCCTGGTGACCCCGTCCCCGTTGGCGAAGCGAAGCCCGAGCTGGTACTGCGCCGGGGCCAGGCCCTGCATGGCCGCCTCACGGTACCAGCGCGCCGCCTCGGCGGGATCCCGCGGCACGCCTTCGCCGGCGGCGTAGCGCAGCCCGAGCTGGTACTGGGCCCCCGCGGCACCGCGCTCGGCGGCCGCGCGCAGGAGCAGCACCTCACGGGAGCCCGTCGGCCCGGCCAGCCGGCCCTCGGAGCGGAGCTGCTCCAGCGCCGCGCGCGCCGCCTGGTTACCCCGCTCGGCCGCGCGGCCGTACCAGACCGCGGCCTCCACGTCGTCGCGGTCCACCCCGCGGCCGTACTCGTAGAGAAAGCCCAGGCGGAACTGGGCCTGCACGTCGCCCTGCCCGGCCGCACGCCGGTACCAGGCCACCGCGGCCGCGGGATCGACGGGGACGCTCTGCCCACGCTCGTGCATGAAGCCCACCAGGAACTGGGCGGAAGGGTCCCCGCTCTCGGCGAGGGGAAGCCACTCACGATACGCGGCGGCGTAGTCGGCCCGGTCGTAGGCGCGCCGGCCGTCCTCGAAGCCGGCCCACGCCGAGGCGGTCGCCAGCAGGGTCCCGAGCGCGACGAGCGCGAGCGGCGGGGCGATGCGGGCGATCGGGTTACTTCCGGCTGATCTGCACCTTGATCTTGGGATACTCCGGCTCCCGGCCTTCCACGTCGACGATGCGGAGGAGCCCGTCGCTGCTCTCGAGCAGCAGGTTGTTGTTCGAGAAGCCGACCAGCTTCCCCCACGCGCGCGGCACGCCGATCTCGTACTTGGCGGGCGTCTCGGCCACCGCGGCCCGGGGCCGCAGCTCCGTGAGCCAGAGGTTGCCCGCGATGGCGACCAGGGCGAGCGCGATGACCGTGAGCACACCCTTCACGTAGCGGTCCGAGAGCATGTGGATCCTCCTCGCCCGGGCTAGAGCAGGCCGGGCACGAACGCGTCGCGTCCGCGCACGTACGTCGCCTGTCGCTGGGCCGCATTGCGGTTCACCAGCGGACGCATGTACATCGGATGCGTTGCGCAGCGCACCTCGTGCTCGATCTCGGAGCGCGGCGCGCCCCCGTCCGGATCCACGATCACCTGGAAGCGATACTGATAGGGGTTGCTCTCCTCGGTGACGAGGTTCCGCTGGACGAGCCAGTCGTGCGGTCCCGAGAAGTCGGCGATGTAGATCGCGACGTGGTGGCCATCGTAGGGCGCGATCGGCGCATCGGTCTCGCGAAACACCATCTCCTGGCGGTAGCCTACGCTCACCCGCGCGACCGCGCCCTGATCGTCCTGGGTCACGCACGCGGTCGCGCGCAGCGCCTGCTGGTAGAAGCGGGCGACGCCCGCGGCGGCGCCCCGCGCCACCGGCACTTCCACGCGGCCGATGCCGAGCGTGATGTCGGCCCATTCCGGACCGGGACCCACGCAGCGGAACTGGTTGCCCCACGGGCAGGTGACCGCCACGTGCTTGTCGCGGACCTCGTAGGCGAACGCGGTACCCGCGAGCGCCTGGCGCACCGAGGCGAGCCGACGGGTGAGCGCGTCCAGGTCCGGCACGATCAGCTCCACGTGCCCCTGCAGGACGTTGGGCTTGCCGGTGGGCAGGTGGAACTGGGTCTGCCCCGCGTTGGCCCACATGTTCTCCACGCTCACCATCAGGTAGGGATCGCGCGTCAGCCCGAGCCCCGCGATGTAGAAGAGCGTGGCCGCCTGCTGGTCCGGCACGCGCACGTTCACGTGCTCCAGCAGCAGGATGTTACCGAGATCTTGCTCCCGTCGATCGTAGGTCATCGCCGCCATGGCCCGGGCCCCTCCTCTGGCCCGCGGCAAGCATACTACCTCACCCGGGCCACTCGCACCCCCCCATTCCGGCCGGGGGCCCCCTCGCGGGCGAGCCACCGGCCGAGACGGATCAGGACGATCCCCAGGTCGTGAGCCAGGGTCGAGCGGCCTCCCCGGGCCTGGTCCAGCAGGGCCAGACGGGCACTCTGCTCCCGGAGCTCGTCGAGGCGCGCCGCGGCCATCTTCTCGGTGATGTAGTCGCTCACGTCCATGATCGCGCTCCTTTCTCTAGGCCGCCCGGGTGAGGCGGCCGGCGGGACGCGACGAATCCGGCGCCAGGACCCGCCGGACCGGACGGACGTCTTGCGGAATCAGCACCACGCGGAGGCGAGGCGGCTCCTGACGGTCCAGCCGCCGGAACAGGTCGTTCGCGATCCGGGCGATGGAGCCGACGGTGGCCTCGCGGGAGAGCGCCACCCGGACCGACACCACCCACTCGCCCGACCAGGTCCGGTGCACCTCCGGGGCCGCCACCGCCCCCATCTCGCGATGGATGGCGTCGGTGAGGGCGATCTGCCGGAACACCCGGGCCTCCCGCCGTCGCTCGCGCGAGCCCGCTAGCGCGAGCAGGCCCCACACCGCCAGAAATGGAAGCAGCACAATCATGGTCGTGGTCTCCGCTCCAAGGCTCATCGTGTCGTCCCCTTTCGCGTGCTGTGCGTACACGGAGTGAGACACCGGCACAAGCGGGACGTGAAACGTGAAGAGGCGCCGCGCGGATCTAGGCGGGGAGCGGATGCAGGTCGGGCCGGCAGCTCGAGCAGGGCGCGAAGCCGGCGGCCTCGGCGCGCTCGCGGGTGCCGAACAACGTGAGATCGGAGAGGGGATGCGACGACAGCGATCCACACGTGGGCAGGCAATACTCCACCTCCCCGTTCATGAGCGTGTACATCGCCTCGCGATGCACCTTGAAATCGTGGTGTCCGGTCGGCAAGGCCCTCACACCCTCGACCGCGAGCAGTCGCCGCTTGAGCTCCACCCGCTTGCCCGCGTAGCCGGTGAGATCCCCGGTGCTGCCGATCACGCGGTGGCAGGGAATGACGATCGGCAGCGGGTTCCAGCGCAGGGCCTGGGCCACCGACCGGAGCGCGGACGGCGCGCCGATGCGAACCGCGATCCCCGCGTAGGACGTGACCGCACCGTACGGCAGCGCGGCGGTGGCCTCGAGCACGCGGCGCTGGAAGTCGCTTCGCATCCGTCGCAGGTCGAGCGCCCAGTCGAGGCGGGCGCGACGCCCCTCGAGATACTCGATCAGGTCGGCACGCAGCCCCTCGGTGGCGGCCGGATCCTCGACCGCCTCCTCACCGAGCAGGCGACGCACGTGGCCACCGAGGGAGCCCGAGGTCGACAGATACTGCACGAGCGCCACCCCCAGCTCGGAGCGCCCGATGAGGAGCGGCCCCAGGGGCGACGGGAAGATCCCGAAGCTCACCATGCGGGAGCGGAGATCGGCCAGGCGCGCGGTGAGCTGAGCCCGCGCCAGCGTCGCGTCGTCGCCCGGCAGGGGGGCCTGCCGCGCCACGTGCACCATGCCGTCCACCGCGCGGTAGCGCCCGAGCTCTTCCCGGCACTCGGGGCACTCGGCCACGTGCGCCCGGACCCGCTCGGCCGCACGCGGAGCCGCCTCCCCCATCGCGGAGGCCAGCAGGTGCGGCTCGATCTCCCGGCAGCTCGCAGGCATCTTGCTCATGATCGAGACTCCGTCCCCACCGCGAGATGACCGTCCAGGCCCTTCCGGATCTTCCGGAGCGCCTGGAAGACGTGGGCCCGCGCGCTCTCTTCCGAGCAGCGCAGGCTCGTCCCGATCTCCGAGTAGTCCAGCTCGTGCATCTTTCTCATGATGAAGGCCAGTCGCTGCTTCTCCGGCAGCCCCCCGATCACCTGCTCCACCCGCGCCCGCGCCTCGTCGGCGATGAGCCGACCGTCGGCCCGATCCGGCGCTCCCGCCGGCGCATCCAGCGCCACCGCGGCATAGGCCCGGCGCCGGCGCGACTGCGCCCGGAAGTGGTTGCGGCCGAGGTTGGTCGCGATCGTGAACAGCCACGCCCGCACGTTCGCCCCCGGCGGCAGGGCGCGGTACGCCCGGAACGCGCGAAGGAAGGTCTCCTGCGAGAGGTCGTCGGCATCGCTCGCGCGCGCCGTGACCCGCAGCAGGTATCGCCTGATCTCCGCGTGATGGGCTCCCACCACCGCCTCGAAGGCATCCTCTGCCATCACCCTGCCCGTTGAGACCCCGGAGCCTCCCGCTTGTGAAAAAAGGATCGGCTCCATCCCCTAACTCCGCGCCACCACGCCACTGTCGACCCGGACCCCCTCCCGCTGCTCCCGCACGAACCGGACCGCCACCACCGTGCTGAGCGCCAGGCTGGTCCCGAGCGACACCAGCAGGGTCGCCCCCAGGGTCAGCAGCACCGCGCGCTGGCCTTCCAGGATCTGGCGCACCGTGACCGCGAAGACCAGGTTCACCCGCACCGTCGGCATGACCGCCTGGGTCACGAGCCACTCGTCGCCGTCGATGGCCACGAGGCCGTCCGAGCGACGCCGGCCCAGCTCCTCGACCACCGGGTGGCTCTTCCAGTCCTGCTGGGTGACCTGGTGCGTCCTCGGGTCGAGAAAGATCGCCTGCTTGTCCGGGTCGATCATCACCAGCCATCCGCCCGGCCCCGCGGCGGCCTGCTCGATGGCCTCGATCGAGGCCTGGAGCCGGATGCTCCCCAGCAGGTAGGCCACGATCCGCTGCTCGATACGGATCGGCACCGCCGCGCCCACGATGAAGTCCCGGGTGGCCCGGCCGAAGATGATGCCGGAGACGGCGGGCCCCTGGACCCGGATGGCCTCCTGCAGCAGGGGCCGATCGGCGTAGCGGAGCGCGAGGTTCGAGCTGCCGTCGGCCGCGATCAGCGGGCTGAACGCCAGCGGGCGCCCATCGGGCTCGACGACGAAGAGGGTGGGCATCTGCAGCATCGCCCGCATCGTGTCGAGCTCGCGCTGGAGCGCGCGAGGCTCGTGGGAAGCCCAGGTCTGGGCCAGGTGGGCGGCCACCGGGCCGAGCGCGTCGAGCTTGTCGTGCACTTGGGCGTCGGCGAGGCGGGCCAGCACGCGCACGATCTCCTGCCGCTGGGCGCGCGCGTCCGCGAGCGCCTGCGGCTTCAGCCGGAGGGTCCACGCGAGCCCCACCACCAGGAGGGCGAGGAACGACACCACCGCCCACGTGGAGAGGAGGAAGATCACGTGCGAGCCGCGGAACCCCTTCATGCGGGTCGATGATACCGCGCTTGACAG
>DATFAJ010000779.1:0-11012 GCA_035254745.1 Candidatus Methylomirabilota bacterium
GTAGTTGCGCTGGATCACCAGGCTGAAGGCCGCGATGGCGATCGACAGGAGCCCCAGCGCGATGTAGAGGCCGTCCGTGAACCCCGTCCCCACCGCCGCGTTCACCACCGCCTCCCACCGGATCACCGCGTAGAGCGCGACCGCCAGCAGCACGCCGGACATCATGGCCGACAGGGGTGCCGGCGCCTCCGAGTGGGCGTCCGGCAACCAGGTGTGCATGGGCGCGAGGCCCGCCTTCGTTCCGTATCCGATGAGAATGAAGACAAACGCGAGCTGGATCACCTCCGGATGAAGCTGCGGGGCCGACGCCCTCAGAACCGTCCAGTTCAGGGCCGCCTCCTGGCGGCCGACCAGGTTGACGAAGTCGAAGTAACCGAGCACCGTCCCCCCGAAGGCCAGGGCGATCCCGATGGATCCGATCAGGATGTATTTCCAGGAGGCCTCGACCGAGGCCTTCGTGACGTGCAGGGGGATGAGCATGGCCGAGGTGATCGTGGTCGCCTCGATGGCGATCCACATGAAGCCGACATTGTTCGAGGTCACCGCGAACAGCATCGTGAACGTGAAGAGGTTGCCGAAGATCCGGAACCGTCGGGTCTGCGCGGCGTCGTAACCCTCCCCCTTGCCCAGCCCCGGCCCGAGCCACGCCGCCAGCGCGCCCACCATGCTGACGCACAGCGCGAGCAAGGTCGAGAGCGCGTCCGCCCGCAAGAACTCCCCCGGACCCGAGGTCAGCACGTCGCCGGCCAGGACGTGGCGCCAGAGGGCGACCGCCGCGCCGATGGACGACAGAGACAGCAGGGCGTTCGTCCATCCGACGAAGCGCCGGTAGGGCCGCACCGCCACCGCCAGCAATGCCCCCAGGAAGGGCGGACCCAGTAGCATGACGAAGGTATTCACGATCCCTCAGTGCCGGAGGCGGTTGAGCTGCTCGACGTCGATGCTCTCGAACGTCTCGTGGATCTGGTAGATGAAGATCTGCATGACGAGGAACCCCATGAGGACGTCCAGGAACACGCCGAGCTCCACGATCAGCGGGATCCCGTACGTGCCGAGGACCGCCAGCAGGGCCAGGCCGTTCTCGAGCATCAGAAAGCCGATGACCTGGGTCAGCGCCTTCTTGCGACTGATCACCACGAAGAGGCTCACCAGCACCAGCCCCATCGCCAGAGGCATGCCCGCCCGGGTGGGGAGCTGGCTCAGCGCGACCAGCGGCCTCGTGACCGCGTAGCCGAACAGCACGAGCAGGCCGGACACCACGAGCGACGACGCGGTGTTCACGTACGGCTCCAGCTCCCGCTCGGCCGCGAATCGACGCTCCATCTGCTTCAAGAGCCGCGGGATCACCAGCCCCTTGAGCACCAGGAGGCCGGCCGCGACCCAGTAGAGCTCGTGGTCGTTTCCGAAATACGCGACGATCGCCGTCACCGCGGACAGGACGATGGACTGCCAGGTGAAGGCGCTGATGTAGGCCGTGACCCCCCGCCGCCAGAGCAGGATGAGCCCGAAGATCAGCACCAGGCTCGAACCGAGGACGCTGAGCTGGGAGAAGACGCTGTCCATGGGTTACCTCAGGAGGAACGACGACGTGACCGCGAGCAGCGCGAGCACGAAGGAGACGCTCAGCAGCTCCGGCACCCGGAAGAGGCGGAGCTTCGCGATGCGCGTCTCGAGGACCGCGACCGTCCCGGCCAGGACCACCAGCTTCACCAGGAGGCTGGCCACCGCGATGGCGAGCGTGGCCGGCGTCAGGCCCATCGACACCCCCCACGGGATGAAGAGGTTGCCGAGCAGCGAGAAGAAGATCAGCAGCTTCAGGCCCGCCGCCCACTCGATGAGGGCGAGGTAGCGCCCGGAGTATTCGAGCACCATCGCCTCGTGGATCATCGTCAGCTCGAGGTGCGTCGCCGGGTTGTCGATCGGGAGCCGTCCGGTCTCCGCGAGGGTCACGATGAAGAGGGCCCCGAAGGCGAGCAGGTGACCCGGGCTCAGCGATGCCCCGGGGCTGGTCATGGTGCGCGCCACGATCTGGCCGAGGTTGGTGGAGCCGGCGCCGAGGGCCAGGGCGAAGATGGCGAGGGCCACGGTGGGCTCCGCGAGGGCGGCCACCGTCATCTCGCGGCTCGCCCCCATGCCACCGAACGGCGAGCCCGGGTCGAGGCCGGCGAGCGCGAGGAAGAAGGTCCCGAGCAGGAGAAGGTAGACGACCACCAGCAGATCCCCGACCCCGTCGAAGGGTAGCGGCACCGCGAGGATCGGCACGAGGAACGTGACCGCCACCGTGCTCGCGAAGACGATGAACGGAGCCGCCCGGAAGAGCCAGGACGCGTTGCTCGAGACGACGACCTCCTTCTGGAACAGCTTGGCGAGCTCCCAGTACGGCTGCCAGACGGGGGCGCCGCGTCGATTCTGCAGGCGCGCCTTCAGCCAGCGGACCAGCCCGACCAGCCCGGGCGCGAGCAGGAGCGCCAGCGCCGCCTGGGCGACCTCGAGGACGTACCCGATCATCTCCACGACTATCTCCCCCACCGGGCCGCGGTGAGCAGGGCCAGGAACGCCAGCGTCAGGTACAGGAGGTAGAGGTGCAGCGAGCCTCCCTGGAGACGACGGACCCACGCCGCCGCGTGGTGGAGGGCGTGCAAGGGCCGGTCGTAGAAGAGCCGCTCGATCCACGGGTGGATCTCGCTCCGGTACTCGATCGACTGCACGAAGTATTTCGACGCGGGATGGAAGTCGATCGACAGGTCCCGGGTCGGCCGGTACAGCTCGGCGAAGACGCGTCGGAGCGGCTCCGCGAAGGCGGTGGCGGTGTATTCCATGCGGGGCGTCTGGCCGATGCGGCCGCAGCCCCACGTGTCGGCCACGCGCAACCGCCGGTCCGCACCCAGGACCCGGAGCGCGAGGGGAACGAGCGTCATCAGCAGGAGGAGCCCCAGGGCGAGGAGGGGCATCGACATCTGCCCGGAGGCTCCCGGCACGCGGAGAGGCAGGGTCGGGGCGAAGGTCGTCGCGGCGGGGGCGACGCCGCCGAACCCCACGAGGCTCGAGCCGAGCACGGGGACGACGACGAAGGGGGCCAGCCCGAGCCCGACGCACGCCAGCGCCAGGGCTCCCATCCCGACCTGCATGGACCGCGGCGCCTCGTGCGCGAGCTCCGCTTCCCGAGATCGCGGGATGGCCAGGAACGCGATCCCAAACGCCTTGACGAAGCAGGCGGCGGCGAGCCCGCTGGTGAGCGCGAGCATGGCCACCGCGATCGGCATGATCACCGCGACCTCGGGCTGAGGGATCGCCGACCCGCCGAGTAGCGCCTGGAACACGAGCCATTCGGAGGCGAAGCCATTGAGCGGCGGCAGGCCCGCGATCGCGCACGCGCCGATCAGGAAGAAGAGCGCGGTGCAGGGCATCCGCTTGATCAGGCCGCCCATCTCCTCCATGTTGCGGGTGCCCGTCGCGTGCAGGACCGCCCCCGCGCCCAGGAACAGCAGGGCCTTGAAGCACGCGTGGTTGATCGTGTGGTAGAGACCGCTGACGACGCCGAGGGTGGCGAGCGCGACCAGCCCATAGCTCTGGAACATCAGGCCCGCCCCGATCCCGATGAAGATGATCCCGATGTTCTCCACCGAGTGATAGGCGAGCAGTCGCTTGAGGTCGTGCTCCATCAGCGCGTAGAGCACGCCGAGGATCGCCGAGACCGTGCCCACCGCCAGGACGAGGCCGCCCCACCAGGCCGGCCCTCCCACGAGGAGGTCGATCGTGACGCGGAGGAGCCCGTACACCCCCATCTTGATGACGACACCGGACATCAAGGCCGAGACGTGGCTCGGGGCGACGGGGTGCGCCATCGGCAGCCACACGTGCAGGGGCGCGACGCCCGCCTTGGCGCCGAAGCCGAGCATCGCCAGCACGAACGCGGCGTTGCGGGTTCCGGGGGTCAGGACGGCGGACCGCATGGAGGCAAAGGAGGTGGTCAGCTCGCCCGCGGACAGAAGCAGGAACATCGCCACGAGGGCCGCGAAGCCCGCGTGCGTGATCGCGATGTACCAGTGCGCGGCGCGGACCGTTCCCGGGCGGTCGTGCTCGGTGAGCACCATCGCGTAGGCCGAGAGGGACATGGCCTCCCAGGCCATGAGGAAGGTCAGCGCGTTGTCGGCCATGACCTGGACGCTCAGGGAGAGCAGCAGGACGTTGAGCATCGCGCCCAGCAACCGCAGGGAATAGCGCCCCTCGTAGGCGGCCGAGTAGCCGAACCCGTATACCGTGACCGCGGCGCCCACCACTCCGATGACGACGAGGAAGAACGCGCTCAGGCCATCGACGCGGAGCGCGAGCCCGGTCAGCGGCAGGAAATGCGCCCCGAAGGTCGGGACGAGTCCGGTGCCCAGACAGACCGCGCCGAGTCCGACGCCGGCCAGGGCCCCCGCGAGTCCGCAGCCCGCCACGAGCCCGCGTCCGAGCGCGCCTCGACCCACGAGCGCAGCGACGGCCCCGATCGGATGAGCGGCGAGGAGCACGGTGAGCAGGCAGTACGCGACCGCCATCTCACATCTGCCGTACGAGCAGGAGGGCCAGAAGCCCGACCAGGGCGATCACGAGATAGGTGAGGTAGGCGTGGGCCGAGCCGGACTGGATCGCCCGGGCCTGGATGCCCCACCGTCGTATGCGCGCGACGAGCGGCGCGTAGAGATACCGCTCGAACCACGGGACGATCTCGCTCCGGTACTCGATGGACTGGACGAAGTACTTCGACTCGGGATGGAAATCGATCGAGAGGTCCTGAGTCGGCCGGTACAGCTCGGCGAACACGCGGCGCAGGGGCTCCGCAAAGGCGGTCGACGTGTATTCCATCCGCGGGGTCTGGACCACTCGCCCGCAGCCCCACGTCGCGCTGACCCGGAGCGGCCGGCGGGCCGCCCGGATCCGGACGCCGAGCCACGCGGCGGCGATGGTGAGCAGGAGCCCGAGGGCAACCAGGATCGGCGACATCCGCGCGAACCCACCCGGCATGGACAGCGACAGTCCGGACCCGAAGCCCGCGGCCGGGGCGGGCAGGCCCGCGGGACCCGCGAGGGCGCCCGCGAGGGCCGGCAAGATCACGACGGCGGCCAGCCCCAGGCCCGCGCACGCCGCGGCCAGCATTCCCATGCCCACCCGCATCGACAGCGGGGCCTCGTGCGCGTGCTCGGCCGCCGCCGAGCGCGGGATCGCGAGGAACGTGATCCCGAACGCCTTGACGAATCCGGCCGCGGCGAGCCCGCCGGTGAGGGCGAGCACCCCGACCGCCAGCGTCAAGAGGGGGGCCACCAGGAGCACCGGACTCCCGATGCCGGGGAGCAGCGACTGGAAGAGGAGCCATTCGCTGACGAAGCCGTTCAGCGGGGGCAGCCCGGCGATGGAGAGGGAGCCCGTCAAGAAGAAGGCCGCCGTCCAGGGCATTCCTCGAATCAGGCCGCCGAGCCGGTTCATGTCGCGGGTGTGGGTGGCGTGGAGGACGGAGCCGGCCCCGAGGAACAGCAGCCCCTTGAAGGCGGCGTGGTTCAGGGCGTGGTAGAGCGCCGCCGCGAAGGCGAGGAAGGCCGCCGGGGTGACCCGGAGGCTCAGAAAGAGGAAGCCGGCGCCGAGGCCGATGAAGACGAGCCCGATGTTCTCGACGCTCGAATAGGCGAGCAGTCGCTTGAGGTCGTTCTCCATCAGGGCGTAGAGCACGCCGACCACCGCCGAGAGGGCGCCGAGGCCGATCAGGAGCGCCCCCCACCAGGCGGGCCCCCCGCCCAGCAGGTCCAGGCCGACGCGAAGGAGACCGTAGACGCCCAGCTTGATCATGACCCCCGACATCAGCGCGGAGACGTGGCTCGGCGCCGCCGGATGCGCGCGGGGAAGCCACACGTGGAGCGGGATGATCCCCGCCTTGGAGCCGAAGCCGAGGAGCGCCAGCAGGAACACCGCGTTGCGGGTCGTGGGCGAGAGCGCGGACGCCGCGGTGCGCAGATCGCCGAACGCGGTCGTCGGCGCGCCGGCCGCGAGGAGCAGGAAAGCGGCGAGCACGAGCGCCAGCCCCGCGTGCGTCATGGCCACATACCACCCACCGGCGAGGATGGTGTCCGACTCCTCGGTCTCGGTCAGGACGAGGAAGTACGACGTGAGGGACATGCCTTCCCACATCAGGAGGAAGGTCAGCACGTTGGCGGCGCAGGTGACCAGGCTCATGGTGAGGAGGAACAGATTCAGCATGGCCCCGAGGAGTCGGAGCGAGTATCGGCCCTCGTACGCCGCGGTATACCCGACGCCGTAGAGACCGCCGGGAACGGCGACGAGACCGACGAGGCCGAGAAAGAACGCGCCCAGCGCGTCGAGCCGGAACGACAGACCGTCCGCGACCGAGAGGAGCGTGGGCGCCTCGAGGACGAACGGCGCGCCGGTGGCGAAGACCTCGACCGCGAGGGTCAGCCCGGCCGCGCCTCCCACCACCGCCCCCGCCCCGACCAGCCATCGCGAGGCCCGGCCGCCGGGAGCCAGCACCGCGGCCGCGGCTCCGAAGCCATATCCACCGAGCATGAGCGAGAATGCGAGGATCATCGGCGGCCGATCGCGGCGAGGATGCCCCGGAGGATCGCCGCCGGCTCGGGCGGGCACCCGTCGACGAAGGCATCGACCGGGATGATCTGGTCCACGCTGCCGGCGACCGCGTAGCTGCCCTCGAAGACCCCGCAGGTCCGGGCGCAGTCTCCCACCGCCACCACCAGCTTCGGCGCGGGGGTCGCCTCGTAGGTCTTCACCAGGGGCACCGCCATGTTGCGCGTCACCGGCCCGGTGACCAGGAGCAGATCGGCGTGCCGGGGCGAGGCCACGAAGTGCACCCCGAAGCGCTCGCTGTCGTACACCGGGCTCGTGAGCCCGACGATCTCGAGCTCGCAGCCGTTGCAGGAGCCCGCGTCCACTTCCCGGATCGCGAGCGCGCGCCCGAACAGGCGCCGCGCCCGGGCGTCGACCTCGTGCAGGAGGCGGACGACCTCGTCGCCCCCCGGGGACAGGGGCTCGGTGGCGAGGCCGACCTGGAGAATCTTGGAGAAGAGTCGCACGTCAGCGCCGGCGGGCTTCGCGGCGCAGCTCTCTGAGCATGGTCTGCGTGCCGATGAGGTGGTTGTCGAAGATCCGGCGGGTGACGTCGAGCAGATCCCGGACGGTGGCGTCCCGCACGCTGTAGCGCACGGCCGTGCCCTTCTTGCGGGCCTCCACGATGTTCTTGGCCCTCAGCACCGCGAGCTGCTGGGACACGGTGGGCTGGTCGAGACCGAGGGCCTCCTGGAGCTCGTGCACGCTCCGGTCGCCCCGGACGAGGATCTCCAGGATGCGGATGCGGATCGGGTGGGCGAGAGCCTTGAAGAACTCCGCCTTGAAGATCTGGAGCTGCCCACCGCCTCCGGTCTTCTTCATGCAAATTACCTTATATATGCATATATCGGATCCTGTCAAGAAGACGGCGGAGGCGGGAAGGCGGCCGGGGACGGAGCTTCGAGCCGGGCGGCTCGGTCAGGCGCCGAGGCGGGCGATCACCGCGTCGGCGAACTCGGCGGTGCCGAGGGTGCCGCCGAGATCGCGGGTCTTGCCGCCCTCGGCCAGGGCGTGGTTGTAGCCGTCCTTGATCCGCTGCGCGGCGGTGGCGCAGACGGGGTCGTCGCGCGTCTCGGCCAGGTGGTTGAGCAGCATGACCGCGGACATCAGCAGCGCGAGCGGGTTGGCGACCCCGCGGCCCGCGATGTCGGGCGCGGAGCCGTGCACCGCCTCGAAGACCGCGCCCGCGTCGCCGATGTTCGCCCCCGGCACCACCCCGAGGCCGCCCACCAGGCCCGCGCACAGGTCGCTGAGCACGTCGCCGTAGAGGTTCTCCAGCAGCAGCATGTCGAAGCGGGTGGGATCCTGCACCAGCCCCATGCAGCCCGCGTCGATGATCATCTCCTGGTAGGCGATCGGCGAGAACTCCTGGTCGTGCACCGCGCGGGCGCAGCGGATGAACATCCCGTCGGTGAGCTTCATGATGTTGGCCTTGTGGAAGACGGTGACCTTCTTGCGCGCGCGGTGCTGCGCGTAGTGGAAGGCCCACCGCGCGATGCGCGTGCACGCCTTCTCGGTCGCGACCTTGGTGGTGGTCACCACCCCGGGGGCCAGGGAGGCCTCGATGCCGGAGTAGAGCCCCTCGGTATTCTCACGGATGATGACGAGGTCCACGTCCCGGTATCGCGTGGGCACCCCGTCGAGGCTCCGCACCGGCCGCACCGCCGCGTAGAGATCGAGCTCCTTGCGGAGGCGCACGTTGATCGAGACGAAGCCCTCGCCGATCGGGGTGGTGCACGGCCCCTTGAGCGCGACCCCGAGCCGGGCGATCGCGTCCAGGGTCTCGCGCGGCAGCACGTCCTGACCCCGCTCGAGCGCGGCCAGGCCCGCGCGGCACTCCACCCAGTCGATCGGGGCCGCCACCGCGTCCAGGATGCGGCGGACCGCCGCGGTCACCTCGGGGCCGATGCCGTCGCCGGGAATGAGCACGGCCTGATGCCTGGCCATGCGGTCATTATCCCCCCGGGGGCATCAAATCTTCACCGGAACGAGCAGGCCGGCCGCGGCCCGGACCGTCACGGCCGGGCGCCCATCGCCTTGAGCGACTCCTCCCTCACCTGCTCCCAGAGCTTGGCGCGCAGCTCGGTCACCTCGGACGCGTTGAGGTCGCGCGGGAACGGCAGCGCCACGTCGATCACGTCCTTGACGCGCCCGGGCCGCGCGGTCATCACCACGATGCGATCGGACAGCGCGATCGCCTCCTGCAGGCTGTGGGTGACGAAGACCACCGTCTTGCGGGTCCGGCGCCGGATCCCTACCAGCCACTCGCCCATGAGCAGGCGCGTCTGCTCGTCGAGCGCTCCGAAGGGCTCGTCCATCAGCAAGATCGGGGTGTCGAGCGCGAGCGCGCGCCCGATGGCCACCCGCTGGCGCATGCCCCCCGACAGCTCGCGCGGGTACTTTCGCTCGAAGCCGGCGAGCCCCATCGGCTCGAGCAGGCCGCGGCCGATCTCGCGGCGGCGGGCCGCGGGCACCCCACGCAGCTCGAGGCCGAAGGTCACGTTGTCGAGGGCGGTGCGCCAGGGGAAGAGGCCGCCGTCCTGGAACACCAGCGCGACCTTCTCCGGGCTGGGCCCGGTGCACGGCGCGCCGTCGAGCAGCACGCGCCCGCGGTCGGGCGCGACGAGCCCGCCGATCATGCCGAGCACGGTGGACTTGCCGCAGCCGCTCGGCCCCAGCAGCGACACGAACTCCTCGCGCCGCACCGTGAAGCTCACCGAGTCGACCGCCTGGACCGGGCCGCTGGTGGTCTGGTAGCGCTTGCCGACCGCGTCGAGCACGATCGGCGCGGGCGCGGCCGTCGCGAGCCCGTCGGGCATGCGCGCATTATGCTACAGTGCGACGGAAAAGGAGGGGCCATCCATGGCGAACGCCGTGCATCTGGGCAGTGGGAAGGTCCGCGAGCTCTACGCCCTCGACGACGAGCGGCTCCTGCTCGTGGCCTCCGACCGCATCTCCACCTTCGACGTGGTGCTGCCGACCGCGATCCCGGACAAGGGCCGCGTCCTGACCGGCCTCGCCGGCTTCTGGTTCGCGCGCACGCGCTCGATCTGCGCCAACCACCTGCTGGCCCTCCGGCCGGACGGCCGCTCCACCGAGTGCCGACGGCTCGAGATGCTGCCGATCGAGTGCGTGGTGCGCGGCTATCTCTCCGGCTCGGGCTGGAAGGATTATCAGAAGACCGGCCTCGTCTGCGGCCATCGGCTGCCCGCCGGGCTGCGCGAGTCCGACCGCTTGCCCGAGCCGATCTTCACGCCGGCCACCAAGGCCCAGTCCGGCCACGACGAGAACATCACCCGGGAGCAGGGCGCCGCCGTCGTCGGGGCCGAGCGCTTCGCCCTGGCCGAGCGGCTCTCGATCGCGCTCTACCGGTTCGCGGCCGCCTACGCGCTCGAGCGCGGCATCATCATCGCGGACACCAAGTTCGAGTTCGGCGTCGACCGGGAGGGCCGGCTCGTGCTGGGCGACGAGGCGCTCACGCCGGACTCCTCGCGCTTCTGGCCGGCCGATCAGTACGCGCCGGGCGGGCCGCAGCCGTCCTTCGACAAGCAGTACGTGCGCGACTACTGCGAGAAGATCGGCTGGGGCAAGACCTACCCGGGCCCCGAGCTGCCCGACGACGTGGTCGCGGGCACCCGCCGGCGCTACGTCGAGGCCTTCGAGAAGGTGACCGGGATCCCGTTCGACCGGTACCTGGCCGACCCGACGGTCGTCCTGACCTGACCCTCCCCCCTGCCCTCTCCCCTCTGGGGAGAGGGCAGGGTGAGGGGGTCTCAGCTCCCTCCCCGCCCCACGTACCCGCGCTCGCGATCCCGCGCCCGCAGCTCCTTCGCCCGCCTCCCGGCCGGCCCGTATCCTCCGCCGCCCGGCGTGCTCACCAGCACGCGGTCCCCGCGCTCGAGCACGTGCTGCCGGCGGTGGTCGACCTTCTTGCCGTTGATCCGCACGTCGCCGAGCCCGCCCGC
This sequence comes from Candidatus Methylomirabilota bacterium, assembly GCA_035254745.1. Taxonomy (GTDB): domain Bacteria; phylum Methylomirabilota; class Methylomirabilia; order Rokubacteriales; family CSP1-6; genus CAMLFJ01. Next base: position 10,578 of record DATFAJ010000779.1, read on the forward strand.
GCCGCCGCCGGCCAGCCCGGGCGCCGGGAAGCGCGTGCGCTCGGCCATGAAGCTCATCACGATGGGGCGCGGCGACTCGCTCTCGATCAGCATGTCCTGGCCCAGGCCGCCCCGGAACCGCCCCCGCCCGCCCGAGCCCGCCCGCATGCGCTTGTAGTGGAAGAAGAGCGGGCTGTTGCGCTCGGCCACCTCCACCGGGGTGCTCGAGATGTTGCTCGGCCACGAGAGCACGTGCTCGCCGTCCTTGGCGGAAGTGGCGCCCATGCCGCCATTGAAGAAGAGGACGTTGGTGTACGGGCGGCCGTCGTCGCGCGTGCCCGACTGCGCCACCGCCCACAGGGGAGAGCCCGCCCCCGCCATCACCTTGTCGGGAATGACCCGGTGCAGGGCGCCGAATACGAGGAGGGGGACGTAGTGCCCAGTCTGGGCGCGACT
>DATFAJ010000780.1:0-6200 GCA_035254745.1 Candidatus Methylomirabilota bacterium
TCCTGCTCGGGAGCATGCTGGCGTACCCGCTGGCGCGCATGCGGTTCCGCGGCGCCGCGATGCTGGCCATCGCCGTGGCCATCACCTACCTGATTCCGCAGACGCTCCTGTTCGTGCCGATGGCCGACCTCATCGGCCGGATGCAGCTGGGCAACACACTCACCGCCGTGATGCTGACCTATCCCACCCTGCTCGTGCCCTTCATCGCCTGGCTCTTGATGGGGTACTTCAAGACGGTGCCGAAGGAATTGGAAGAGCAGGCCATGATCGACGGCGCCAGCCGCTGGCGCGCCATGACGAGGATCATCCTTCCCCTCTGCCTGCCCGGCTTCCTCTCCGCCGGCATCTTCGCCTTCACGCTGTCACAGAACGAGTTCCTCTACGCGCTGCTCTTCCTCAGCAAGTCGAGCGTGCGCACCGTGCCGATCGGCGTCGTGGGCGAGCTGATCCGGGGGGACGCCTTCTACTGGGGCCAGCTGATGGCCGGAGCGCTGCTGGGCTCCATTCCGGTCGCTCTCGTCTACTCGTTCTTCGTGAAGTACTACGTCGCGGGCCTCACCGCGGGGGCGGTCAAGGGCTAGACGAGCCAGCCCCGGCGGCCGCCGCCGGCTCGCCGCGCGGCACGCAGCGCCTGCGCCACCGCCTCCTCGGGTGTCCGGGCGCTCGGCAACGGGACCCGGCGGCCCTCGGGCCGGACCAGGCGCCACGTGCCGAGACCCACCACCGGTCGCCCGAGCTTCAGCGCCAGCGCGATCTCGGAGAGTGTGCCGTAGCGTCCGCCCACCGCGACCACCGCGTCGCACGAGCGCACCAGGATCACGTTGCGGGCCTGGTCCATGCCGGTGACGATCGGGACGCGCACCCAGCGATTGGCGTCGCGCGCCTCGAAGCCGGGCAGGAGCCCGACCACCAGCCCGCCGGCCTGGGCCGCGCCGCGCGAGGCGGCCTCCATCACCCCGCCGAGGCCGCCGCACAGCAGCACCGCGCCCGCCTCCGCGATGGCGCGACCCACCCGCTCGGCGAGGGCGGCGACCCGGCGCGAGCACACGCCCTCGCCGATGACGCCCACGCGGAGGCCGGGACGCGCCGGCTTCACGCGGACTCGACGCGCTGCCAGCCCCCTTCCGTGAGGGAGCGCAGCACCGCGTCCAGCACGAGCTGCGCGCGGAGGCCGTCCTCGAGCGAGGGCGTCGGGCTCTCGCCCTTTCGGATGCCCTCGAGGAAGCGCTTCACGAGCGGAGCGATCGTGGCCTTGCCGGTGACCTCGAGCGGATCTCCCTCGCCGGCCGACCGCGGCAGGCCCGCGGTGACCGGCACCGGCTGGAGGGTGCCGCTCGCGCCGGCCGCGCGCAGCTCGCCCACGTACCACTTGGGCTTCTCGCGGTCGAGCCGGTAGACGAGCGCGCCCTGGCTGCCGTAGGCCTCGAGGGAGGACTCGTTCGCGCCGCGCGCGGACCGGCTCACGGTCAGCGTCACCTGCCCGCCCGAGGCGAGCTCGCCCAGCACGCTGCAGAAGTCCTCCGCGTCGGCGGGCTTGCCGCTCCCCGGGACGCTTCGTGAGGGGTAGGCGACCCCCGCCTGCGCGGTCACGCGCGCGAAGTCGCCGAAGTGCCAGCGTACGAGGTCGATCAGGTGGACGCCCATGTCGCCCATCGCCCCGTGGCCGGCCTGGGTGCGATCCATCCGCCAGGTGATCGGCGCGGCCTCGTCGGCCCAGCGCGAGCCCAGCCAGCGGCCGCCCACGTGGAAGACGCGGCCCACCGCGCCCTCCTCCACCAGCGAGTGGAAGCGCTGCATGGCCGGGATGAAGCGCCAGTTGAAGCCGGTCATCGCCACCCGCTGGGCCCGCGCCGCCGCCGCCACCATCTCGCGCCCCTCCGCCGCGGTCATGGCGAGCGGCTTCTCGCAGAGCACGTGGGCGCCCTGGCCGAGCGCGCGCAGCGCGATCTCGCGATGCAGGTGGGGCGGCGAGGCGATCACCACGATGTCGGGCTTGGCCTGCTCGAGCAGGTCCTCCCAGCGCTCGAACACGGCGGCCACGCCGTAGCGGGTCGCCATCGCGCGGGCGGTCTCCTGGTTGCGCTGACAGAGCGCCACCACCTCGCAGCCGCTCGTCTGGAACGCCGGGATGTGGGCACGGCCGAACCCGAGCCCGATGATGCCCACCGTGTGCTTCTTGCGCGCCATGCCTCGTCGGTCCTTTCGCCTGCGGATTCCCTTCACCCGCCGATTGGGTTAGAGTCGGCCCCATCCTACAGCAGATCCCGAGGAGGACCCCATGAAGGCGGTCGCCGCTGTTGCCGAGATCCTGAAGCGCGAAGGTACCACCTTTCTGATCGGCTACCCGGTCAACCCGATCATCGAAGCGGCCGCCCAGGCCGACATCCGCACCATCATCGTCCGGCAGGAGCGCACCGGGCTGCACATGGCCGACGCGGTGAGCCGCATCACGTCCGGCCAGAAGATCGGCGTGTTCACGATGCAGCACGGGCCCGGCTCGGAGAACGCCTTCGGGGGCGTGGCCCAGGCCTACGGCGACTCGGTGCCGATCGTGGTGCTGCCCGGCGGCTACCCGCGCCGGATCACCAACATCCCGCCCAACTTCAACTCGTTCATCAACTACCGCAACGTCACCAAGTGGTGCGAGCAGGTCGTGGTGGGCGACGCGGTGCCCGACGCCATGCGCCGCGCGTTCACCCAGGTGAAGAACGGCCGTCCGCGCCCGGTGCTGGTGGAGATCCCCGTCGACGTCTACCAGGAAGAGGTGCCGGAGCCGCTCAATTACAAGGCGACCCCCCGCACCCGGGTCGCCCCGGATCCCGACGCGGTGACCGAGGCGGCGCGGATCCTGGTGGAGGCGGAGCGGCCCGTGATCTACGCGGGCCAGGGCGTGCACTACGCGCGGGCGTGGCAGCAGCTCCGCGAGCTGGCCGAGCTGCTGGAGGCGCCGGTCACCACCAGCCTCGAGGGCAAGAGCGCGTTCCCGGAGAACCACCCGCTGTCGCTCGGCTCGGGCGGCCGCTCGATGCCCAAGACGGTTTACGAGTTCCTCAAGAACTCGGACGTCATCTTCGGCATCGGCTGCAGCTTCTCGACCACCAACTACGGCGTCACGATGCCGAAGGGCAAGACCATCGTCCACTCCACCATCGACGTGGCCGACCTCAACAAGGACATCGTGGCCGAGCACGCGGTCATCGGCGACGCGGGCCTGGTGCTGGACGCCCTGCTCGCCGAGGTGCGCGATCGCCTCAAGAGCAAGCCGCGCGGCCGCAAGGCGGAGGTCACCCGCCAGATCTCCACCATGAAGGCGGAGTGGATGGCCCAGTGGATGCCGAAGCTCACCGCCGGCGACAAGCCGCTCTCGCCCTACCGGGTGATCTGGGACCTCCTGCACACGGTCGACGTGGCCAACACCATCATCACCCACGACGCGGGCAGCCCGCGCGACCAGCTCTCGCCGTTCTGGGAGAGCACCCAGCCGCTCACCTACATCGGCTGGGGCAAGACCACCCAGCTCGGCTACGGGCTGGGCCTCGCGATGGGAGCGAAGCTCGCGCGGCCGGAGGCGCTCTGCATCAACGTGTGGGGTGACGCGGCGATCGGGTTCACCGGGATGGACTTCGAGACCGCGGTGCGCGAGCGCATCCCGATCCTGTCGATCCTGCTCAACAACTTCTCGATGGCCATCGAGCTGCCGATCATGAAGACCGCCACCGAGAAGTACCGCTCCACCGACATCAGCGGCCACTACGCGGACATGGCGAAGGCCTTCGGCGGCTACGGCGAGCGCATCACTGAGCCCGGGGAGATCATTCCCGCGATCAAGCGCGGTATCGCCAAGACGCGCGAGGGCATCCCGGTCCTCCTCGAGTTCATCACCGAGAAAGAGATCAACTTCTCGATCTTCAAGTAACCCTCTCCCTCCACCCTCTCCCCGTCGCGGGGAGAGGGCAGGGTGAGGGGGAGCCGTCATGACCTATCGCATGGCCCCGATGTCGGCGCCGATCCTCGTCCTCACCCTGGGCCTCCTGGCCCTGCCGGCCGTCTTCGCGCTCCTGGCGATGCGCGGTACCTCGCTGCTGGCCGTCCCGGCCATGTTGATGGTCGTGCTCTACGCGTGGGTCTGGCTCTGGTTCCGGCCGACCGAGTTCAGGGTGCGCCCCGACGCCATCGAGGTGATCTGGCCGCTCCGACGTCGGGAGATCCCGCGGCGAGAGATCTCGGCGGTCCGCCTGATCGACCGGGCCACGCTGCGCCGCGAGGTCGGCTGGGGGGTGCGGGTCGGGGCGGGCGGGCTCTGGGGAGGGTTCGGCTGGCTCTGGACGACCCGGCGGGGCCTGGTGCGGATGTACGTCTCGCGCATCGACCACTTCGTGTGGATCGAGCGCGGTCCCGCGCAGCCGTGGCTGATCACGCCCGACCATCCCGACGCCTTCGTCCGGGCGCTGTCCACCCGTGCCTGACCTCACGTATCGCTCGCCGAAGACCGAGGTGCGCGCGAGCCCGATCCACGGCCGGGGCCTCTTCGCCCGGAGCCCGATCGCGGCGGGCGAGATCGTCGCGGTGAAGGGCGGCCACGTGCTCACCCACGCCGAGTGGGCGGCCCTCGAGCCGACCCTCGGCGCGGCCGAGATCCAGATCGCGGAGGACCTCTTCATCGCCCCGGTGCGCGACGACCACCGCGACGGCAGCATGCTCTACACCAACCACTCGTGCGATCCCAACCTGGCCATCCAGGGCCAGATCGTCCTGGTCGCGATGCGGGACATCGCCCCCGGCGAGGAGCTCACGATCGACTGGGCCACCACCGACGACGGCGACCACCGGATGACGTGTCACTGCGGCAGCCCGCGCTGCCGCGGCACCGTCACCGGCAAGGACTGGATGAAGCCAGAGCTTCAGGCCCGCTACCGCGGGTGGTTCTGCTGGTTCCTCCAGCGGAAGATCGAGACGGGCCACCACTCCGCCGGGCGCCAGGCGGGGCCGCCATGATCCTGGAGCTCATCGCCACGCTCTGCACCGGCCTCTTCGCCGGCGCCGCCATCTACATCAGCCTCGTCGAGCATCCGGCCCGCCTGCAGTGCGGGCTCGCACTGGCCGTCGCCGAGTTCGGGCCGAGCTACCGGCGCGCGGCGGTGATGCAGGCCTCGCTCGCAGTCGTGGGCTGCCTCGCCGCGGTGGCGGCCTGGGCCCTCGGGAGCGCCGCCGTCGTCCTCGTCGCCGGGCTCCTGCTCGGGGCCGTCGTCCCCTTCACGCTGATCGTGATCCGGCCGACCAACAAGCGCCTGCTGGATCCCACCCTCGATCCGGGCTCGGCCGAGGCCGCGGCGCTCCTGCACCGCTGGGGTCGCTTGCACGCGCTGCGCAGCCTGGCGAGCGGCGTCGCCTTCCTGCTGCTGGGCCTGCACCGACCGGGGATCGTCTAGCCGTGGTCGCGGATCACGGCGGCCCCGTCGTCACCCCCGAGCGCTTCGCGAGCGGCATGACCTTCGACCAGTACATGCGCTTCATCGGAACCCCCGGCAACCTCGCGCGCGAGGCCGGCTGGTGGCGAGGCCCGGAGCGAGTGGACTGGAGCGGGCCGCTCCGGACCTGGTACGACGGGCTCCGGCTCCCCGACCATCAGGTCGCGGCCATCCGGTGGCTGGCCGCGCAGCCGAAGGGGCCCGCCAAGGTCCTCGTGATCGCCGAGGAGTGGTCGTCCGACTGCCGCCGAGACGTCACGATCCTCGGGCGGCTGACGGAGGCGGCGCCGCTCGAGCTGCGCATCTTCCCCCGCGACGGCCAGCGCGTCGGGCGCGGGCCGTCCGCCGACCCCGCGGAGTCGCCGAACGCCGATCTCATGAACGCGTTCCTCCGGGAGCGAGACGGCCGGACCTACCAGTCCATCCCGGTCGTGGCCTTCTTCACCGACGAGCTCGAGTACCTGTACCACTACACGGAGCTGCCGGCCCTCTACCACAAGGAACGGCTGGCCGCTGCGATGCAGGTGGCGCGGCCCGGCGAGACCCGGGAGGAGGCGTGGGAGCGCTTCCTGCGCGACTGGGGCGCGATGCAGCAATCGCCCTTCTTCCGGCTGTGGGCGGCGGCGGCCCTCGACGAGATGCTCTCCGCCCTGTACGAGCGGCACGTCACTCGCCGCGCCGCCGGTCGCGCATGACGCGAGCCGCCTTTCGGGATATTCTCGCCTCGTGAAT
>DATFAJ010000781.1:0-7681 GCA_035254745.1 Candidatus Methylomirabilota bacterium
CCCGCTCCGGGATGCGCTCGAGATGCCCGTAGCGCGCGAGCACCACCGCGGCGGACGCGGCACCCCACCCGGGCAGACCCGGGAAGCCGTCCGCCGCGTCCCCGACCAGCGCCAGCCAGTCGGGGATCGAGGCGGGCGGAACCCCGAACTTCTTCACGACGCCGGCTTCGTTCCGCACCTCGCGCCGCCGGCGGTCGAGCTGCACGACCCGGTCGCCGCGGACGCACTGGGCCAGGTCCTTGTCCGGCGTGCACACCACCACCTGCTCCACCCGCGCGTCGGCCGCGCCCATTGCCGCCGCCGCGGCCAGGGCGTCGTCGGCCTCGAACTCGACCATCGGCCAGACCACCACGCCGAGCGCGCCGAGGGCCTGCTCGAGCGGCTCGAACTGGGCGGTGAGCAGCGGGTCCATGCCCTCGCCGGTCTTGTACCCGGGCCAGAGCCCGTTGCGGAACGACTCGATCACGTGATCGGTGGCGACGCCCAGGTGGGTGGCGCCCTCCTCGAGCATCCCCAGGATCGAGCCGACGACCCCGCGCACCGCCCGCAGCTCCGCCGGCGCGCTCCGGTCGAACGCCGCCGCGGGCGAGAGGAAGTAGCGGAACAGCTCGTAGGTCCCGTCGACCAGGTGGAGGATCACGGCCAGAACGATACGCCACGGCGGCCACCGGACGCGGTAGAATCGGCCTCGCCATGAAGATCCGCATCGGGGTGGGGGCCGGGGGCGCGTCCGCGAGCGCGGAGGCGCTGGGCGAGCTGGTCGGCGGTCTCGACGCGCTCGGGTTCGACTCGCTGTGGCTCTCCGAGGTGCTGACCGGCCCGGTGCTCGATCCGCTCATCGGCCTCGCCTGGGCCGCCGCGAGCAACCCGCGGCTCAAGATCGGCATGACCGCGCTGCTGCCGGGACGCAACGTGCTGCGGCTCGCCAAGCAGCTCGCGAGCCTGGACCGCCTGTCGGGAGGGCGCCTGCTCGTCACGCTCGTGCCCGGGCTCACCTATCCGCCGGAGCGCGAGGCGATCGGGGTCGACCCGAAGCAGCGCGGCGCGGTCATCGACGACGCCCTGCCGCTGCTGCGCCGGCTCTGGGCCGGCGAGACGGTGAGCCACGACGGCCCCGCCGGGCACTTCCGCGACGTGCGCCTCGCGCCCCTGCCGGTGCAGCAGCCGCTCGAGGTGTGGCTGGGCGGCAACGTGCCCGCCGCGCTCGAGCGCTGCGGGCGGCTCTCGGACGGGTGGCTCCCGTCGCTCTGCACGCCCGAGGAGGCCGCGGCGGGGCGCCGGGTCATCGAGGACGCGGCGGCGCGGGCCGGCCGCGCGATCAGCCCGGAGCACTTCGGCGTGAGCGTGGGCTACGCGAGCGCGCCCATCGATCCGGACACCGCGCGCACGATGGCCGCGCGCCGGCCGCGGTCGCTCGAGCTGACCCCGGTGGGCTACTCCGCCCTGCGGAAGTGCCTCGAGCAGTTCATCGCGGTCGGCTTCTCGAAGTTCGTGGTGCGGCCGGTGGCCGCGCCCCGCTCGTGGCGGGCCGAGCTCGAGGCGCTGGCCGCCGCGGTGGGCGACCTGCAGACCTGACCGCGGTCCCGTGATCGAGGCGGTCGACATCAGGGCCGCGCTGGCCGCGCTCCCGGTCCTGCGCGGGCGCAGCGCGAGCACCCCCGCCGACCAGGTGAAGGCGGCCTTCGCGGTGCTGGCCCCCTTCCGCGACGGGAGCGTCTTCGCGGGCCGGTTCTCCGGCGAGACCGCCTGGGAGCGGCACGGCAACGGCGACGAGCTCGTGCAGATCCTGGACGGCGCCGCGACCCTCATCGTCATGACCGGCGAGGGCCCCCGATCGTTCGCGCTCTCCGCCGGCATGCTGATCGTGGTGCCTCGAGGGCACTGGCACCGGTTCGAGGCTCCGGACGGCGTCACGGTCCTGAGCGCGACCCCTCAGCCCACCGAGCACACCAGCGCGCCGGACCCGCGCGTCGTCGCCTAGCCGGGCCGCGAGGGCGCACCGGGCCGTTTGCTCCAGAAGAACCATGCGTCTGCATCATGCCGGGCGCGATCCCCCGCGACTATCCTGGATCGGAGCGGGAGGCGACGGTCATGGGCGAACGCCACGGCATGGCGGAGGATTCCTGATGGACTACGAGACGCCCGGCTGCGCCTACTGCCCCCCGACGGTGCGCGCCTGCCGCCAGGGCGAGTCGGAGTCGCGTGGGCCCGGCTTCTGCCCAAGCAAGGTCGACGGCGAGGGCATCGCGGAGGCGGACGCGGCCTACCGCGATCCCCTGACGCTCCGCATCGCGCGGGCCGCGGCCCTCGTGGAGAGCGAGGGCTACTGCAAGTGGACGCGGGTCGAGGAGATCTGCGCCTTCGCCAAGAAGCTCGGCTTCACGCGGCTCGGGATCGCCACCTGCATCAGCATGGTCGATCTCGCCCGCACCCTGAGCGGCATCCTCGAGTCGCACGGCTTCGAGGTGGCGTCGGTCGCGTGCAAGAACGGCGGGGTGCCGAAGGAGGCGCTGGGGCTCCGCGACGAGGAGAAGATCCGCCCGGGCCAGCACGAGTCCATGTGCAACCCGATCTCGCAGGCGGAGCTGCTGAACCGGGCGGGCTCTCAGCTCAACATCGTGCTGGGCCTGTGCGTGGGGCACGACAGCCTGTTCTTCCGCGCCTCCGAAGGCCTCGCCACCACCCTCGTGGCGAAGGACCGCGTGCTCGCCCACAACCCGGTCGGCGCGCTCCAGCTCGCCGACTCGTACTTCCAGCGGGTGTGGGGGCCGGAGCGCCCGGCCACGCCCCCCCGCCTGCCCGCCGAGGGCCGCGAGCGTCCCGCTAACCCGCCCGCCTGAAGAGCGCGGCCACCACGAGGACGCTGCCGAGCCCGCCAGCGGCGGCCAGCAGCGGCGAGGCGATCGCGGGCAACGTCCCCGCGGCCGCGGTGGCCAGCTCCATCGCCAGCGTCCCGGCCAGGAGCGAGCCGGCGCCGAGCACGGTCCACCGCGCCACCGTGCGACCGAGGACCGGCCCCCGGACCGTCGCGCCGCTGGCGCGGCCGGTGAGATCCACGGCGGCCAGCAGGAGCAGGAGCGCGAGCCCGAAGCTCAGGGCCACGCCGGGCTCGACCGGCCCGCGCTCGAGCCCGAGCGCCAGCGTGTAGCCCACCAGGAACAGCACCGCGGCCGCGGTCGCAGCCCATCGCCAGCCCGCCGCGAGCGCCACCGCGGCCAGGGCCAGGCCCATCAGGCCGACCCAGAGCACCACCTCGGTCCGCGAGGTCAGCCGGAGCAGCGCGACCAGCGCGACGGCGGACGCGGCGGCGAGGACGCGGATCATCCGGCGCTCGCCAGCCGGACCCGGCGACGCCGGACGCCGACCAGGGCCGCCTCGAGCGGCTCGGGCGGCCGCCACTCGAGCACCGGCAGACCGTGACGGCGCAGCTCGGCGAGCTCCGCGCGGCGCTCGAGGGCCCAGAGCCGACAGGCCAGGTCGTCGGTCGGCGATCCCGCGAGGGCGGCGCGCGTGACCTCGACCGGGGAGACCACCAGCACGACCAGGTCGAAGCCCCGCGCGGCGAGGTCGAGCACCGCCTTCGCGAAGCGGTGATCGAGCAGCGGGGTGATCGCGACCACGAGCGCCTGCGGCGAGAGCACCCGCGGCGGCACCCGCAGCAGGTCCTTGGCCACGTACGTGAACACGATCTCGGCCCGCAGGAGGCCGTCGGCAAGGCGCTCGTACTGCGTCGCTCCCGACGCCGGCCTCACCCAGCTCATCACCCCGCCGTAGGTGATGAGGCCGACGCGGTCCTTCCGGGCCAGGTACGCGGTGGCCAGCGAGGCCGCCGCGCGGACCGAGTGGTCGAGCGTGGTCCCCGGCGGCGCGCCCACCTCGGCGAGCGTGTCGAGCATGAGGACCACGTCGGCGTTGCGCTCGAGGTGACGCTGGGTGACGTGGAGCCGCCCCAGGCGCAGGGAGGCGCGCCAGTTCACGTGCTTGATCCGGTCGCCGGGGGCGAACTGCCGGATGTCGCCGGGCTCGATGCCCTCCCCGAGCGCGGAGGCGACGTAGTCGCCGACCGACGGCTGGGTGTGGAACGGCCGGGGCAGGCTCCGGAGCGGCACGATCCGCGGATAGACGCGCACCGTGATCGAGTCGACGTAGCGGTGCTCCCAGGTGCGCAGTCCGAGCCGATCCCGCATCCGGACCGCGATCGTGCCCAGGTCGTGCACGCCGCGCCGCGGGAAGCGCAGCTCGTAGCTCCACTCGACCACGTCGCCGGCGCGCAGGGTCATCAGCGCGCGGTGGTGGCCCGACCCGAGCTGGGCGCCGGGCGGAAGCGGGCCCAGCAGCTCGACCAGCGCGACGGGCGAGTCGGCCGAGACCGTCACCGTGACCGTCGCGGTCTCGCCCTCGAAGAGCCGGTCGCCCGAGATCCGGTGGGCGACCACGCAGCGCGGAACCGGGGCGCGGCGGGCCAGCGTGGCGAGCACGAGCAGGCCCGGCAGGGCGACCAGGAACGGCTCCGGGCGGGCGGCCAGGACGCCGAGCGAGATCGCCCACGCCGCGACCGCCAGGATCGAGAGCGCGAGCGGGGTCAGCCGACCGCTCATCGGGCCTCGGGGCCCGGCGCCGGCACCTGCGCGAGCAGCCCCTCCACCACCTGAGCGGGCGAGATCCGCGCCGCCCACAGCTCGGGCTTGAGGATCAGCCGGTGCGCGAGCGCGGGCCCCGCCATCGCCTTCACGTCGTCCGGCAGCACGAAGTCGCGGCGATCGATCGCGGCGGCGGCGCGGGCCAGCTTGAGCAGCGCGAGCGCGCCGCGCGGGGAGGCGCCGAGGGCCACGCGCGGGTCGGACCGGGTGGCCTGCACGAGATCCACGATGTACCGCTCGACGACCGCCGCCACGTGCACCTCCTCCAGGCTCGCCTGCATGGCGGCGAGCTCCGCGCGCGAGAGCACCGGCGCGACGTGGACCGCGTCCTCCCGGCGGCGGCGGCGGCGGGCCAGGATCTCGATCTCCTCGTCGCGGTCCGGATAGCCCACCTGCAGGCGCATCAGGAACCGGTCGAGCTGCGCCTCGGGCAGCGGATACGTCCCCTCGAGCTCGATCGGGTTCTGGGTGGCGATGACGAGGAACGGCGCCTCGAGGGGGAAGCGCTCGCCCTCGATCGTGACCTGCGACTCCTGCATCGCCTCGAGCAGCGCGCTCTGGGTCTTGGGCGTGGCCCGGTTGATCTCGTCGGCCAGGAGCAGGTTGGTGAAGATGGGCCCGCGCCGGAACTCGAAGCGGCCCTCCCGCTGATCGTAGAGGAAGCTCCCGGTGATGTCGCTCGGCAGGAGATCGGGCGTGAACTGGATCCGCTTGAAGCCCAGGTCGAGGCTCTCGGAGACCAGGCGGGCGATGAGCGTCTTGGCCAGCCCCGGATAGTCCTCGATGAGGATGTGCCCGTTGGCGAGGATCCCGGACAGGATCTGCCGGAGGACGGCCGACTTGCCCACGATCACCTGCCCGAGCGCGGCGAGGACGTCCCGGCTGCGATCGGCCACCGTCTCGAGCTTCACGGTCGGCGCTCCGCCTGCGCGATGAGGTCGGCGAGGGCCCGGAGCGAGGGCCCGCGCCGGCCGGCGAGCCGCCGCACGGCGGGGCGCGGGAGGTCGGGGCCGCCGAGGGCTACCAGGCGGGGCCAGAACACCACGTCGAAGTAGCGCCGCCGCCGCGTGCTCGCGACCAGATCGTCGCGCAGCCGGAGGAAGCGAGGATCGAGCGTGGTCTCGAGCGGAGGCGGCGGCGGCACGTCGAAGACCGAGCGCGGGTACGCCGCCACCACGTCGAGCGCCCGGCGGCGCGCGCGCGCGCAGCCGATCGCGACGGCCGCCGCGCACGCCAGGCGCGCCGCGGCGGGCCGCCACTTGGGCGCGGTCGTGAGGTAGGCGGGCAGCGCGGCCAGGACGACCAGCGCGGCCACGATGGCCCGCCCGACCAGGCGGGGTCCCGAGCGCCTAGTCGGCTCCGGCATGGTCCTTCGCCTCCATCGCCCGTCGGATCTCGTGCAGGGCGTCGACCGCGCGGTCGCGCTCCCGTGGCCCCAGCGCGTGATGGCTGAACCGGGCCAGCTCGAACAGGCCGGTGAGCGTCGGCACCGCCGCGCGCGGCAGCGACAGGCGGGCGAGGACCTCGTGCATGAACTCGGACGGGGTGAGCCAGGGCCGCCGCGCGTGGCCGGAGTCGGCCGCGGCGCGCTCGAACCGCGCGTAGCAGCGCACGATGGCCCGACGCGGATCGCTCTCGGCGCGCAGGTCCTCCAGGCTCTCGTCCACCGCCGCCTCCAGCGGTCCGGCCGGGTTCGCGCCGACGGGCTCCTCCTCCTCCCCGCGGACCGGGCGATCGGCGAGGGCGACCCACAGGGCGAGCCCGAGGGCTCCGAGGCCGGCGGCCAGCGCGAGGCCCCCGAAGATCCAGTTGAAGATGGCGGGCGCGCTCGTGGGGTGGACCCCGGGCAGAGGCAGACCGCTCGCCAGCCCGCCCATCCCGGAGAGGAGCCCCCCGTCGAGCACCGCCCGGCGCCACAGGTAGGCGAGCACCGCGGCGTTGACCAGGGACAGGATCATCGTCATCCCACGGAGCCACGGCGGGACCCGGGTCGGCTCCTGGGCCGGCTCGTGCCCGGCCTGCCCCCTCTCCTTCGAGAGCGCGCGCCGGACCAGGTCGCCGATGAACACCAGCAGGGCGAGGCCGAACAGGGCGAAGATGGCGGCCGTCACCAGACCCGGCAGGTGAATGACCCCACTCACGTGGGCGCCGGCGGGGACCGAGCCCGCCATTTGCAGAGCCGCGGCCAGGGCGATCAGGAAGCCCGCGGCGAGCCCGGCCCAGGCGAGTAGTGGCGCCACGGGCGCCACCATGCCGGTTCCCGGCACTTTCCGCAAGACGTCCGGTTCTTTTCGCTGGCCCGTGTCGATCCCGGGGCGGATCCTTCGACCATGGAGCGAGGGCCCCCCGTCGGGGCGTGAGCCCGATACCTGGAGCCAGGAGGAGCGTCGACATGCTGGTCAAGATCCTCATCGCCCTCGCGGTGGTCGTCGCCGGGCTGGTCGTGGTCATCGCGCTGCAGCCGGCCGACTTCCGCGTCTCGCGCACCGCCACCATCGCGGCGCCCGCCCCGGTCGTCTTCGCGCAGGTGAACGACTTCCACAATTGGGCCGCCTGGTCGCCGTGGGCCAAGCTCGATCCGGCGATGAAGCAGACGTACGAGGGCGCGGCCGCCGGGCCCGGCGCGGTCTACTCGTGGGTCGGCAACCGCGAGGTGGGCGAGGGGCGCATGACGATCGTGGAGAGCCGGCCCGGCGACCTGGTCCGGGTCCGGCTCGACTTCGTGAAGCCCTTCGCGGGCACCAGCGTCGCCGAGTTCACCTTCCGGCCCGAGGGCGATCGCACCGCGGTGACGTGGACCATGACCGGCGAGAAGAACTTCGTGGCCAAGGGCATCCACCTCGTCATGAACATGGACCGGATGATCGGCGACCAGTTCGACAAGGGGCTGGCCGCGATGAAGACGGTGGCGGAGGCGGCGCCCCGGTCCTAGCGCCCTACCGCTCCCGGCGATCGGCCGCCGCGCCCGGGCGCGCGGCGGCCGGCCGGTCAGTCGAGCGCGTCCGGCACCGGGCCCGCCGCGTCCGCCCTCGGCGAGGCGG
>DATFAJ010000782.1:0-5950 GCA_035254745.1 Candidatus Methylomirabilota bacterium
CCGATAGCGAAGGAGAACGCGATGCCGACTACCAGGGCTACGAGCTTCTTCATGGCATGTCACCTCCTTTCCACATGAATTGGCGCAAAAAAGGTCTTTCTTAAAAGCGACTTAGGATACGGGGCGACTCCGTGGGTGTCAAGGGTATTCTCCACGAGGGCCACTCTCCCGACGGCCGTTGCCCTAAATATCCGATCGTGATAAAAAGTTCATGCCACCTCTTTACCCGATGGGTTCCTCGATCCGGCTGCTCCTGATTAGTGTCGTGCTCTTGTCACCCGGCTACCTGGCCCGGCCAGCGGCAGCCGGGACGGAGCCCGAGACGCTATCCGCCTGGAGCGGCGATCCCGATGTCGAGCCGGCCGCGGTCGCCCCAACCGAAGACAGCGGAGCGGCTCCCGTGGCGGTACCGCCGGTCACGGGGGATGATAAAAGCGCCGCCCCGGACGTTGACCTGTGGACCGAGTTCTTCACGACGCCGGCTCCGACCGTACTCGCCAAGCCTGAGCCCACCCCCGCGGTCGCGCGCGCCGTCGCCGCGGTGCCGGCGGGCCCCCTGAAGGCCGGAGCCATCGCGGGTGGCTACACGATCCAGCAGAACGACACCGTGCAGCGCTTCCTCGACCAGTTCCAGACGGGATACCGTCGGGCGGTGGTGGAGCGCTGGCTCACCCGGTCCGGCCGGTTCCTCCCGATGATCCTGGAGGTCTTCAAGCAGAAGGGACTGCCCGAGGAGCTGGTCTTCACCGCGATGATCGAGAGTGGCTTCGATCCGGTCGCGGTCTCCCGCGCCGGGGCCAAGGGGCTCTGGCAGTTCATGGCCCCCACCGCCAGGCAGTATGGCCTGCGGGTCGATCGGTGGCTGGACGAGCGGCTCGACCCGGAGAAGTCGACGGTCGCGGCGGCCAACTACCTGAAGGACCTCTACACGATCTTCGGCTCCTGGGACCTGGTGCAGGCCGCGTACAACGCGGGCGAGATGAAGGTGATCCGGGCGATCCAGGGCACCGGGACCCGGGACTTCTGGAGCCTCACGCACAGCCGCCTCCTGCGGGACGAGACCAAGAACTACGTGCCGGCGATCCACGCGGTCACGCTCATCAGCCAGGAGCCCGAGCAGTACGGCTTCGCGGTGACCCCGGACGAGCCGCTGAGCTACGAGCGGATCACGGTGCCGAAGGGGACCAGTCTCAAGCACGTCGCGTCGCTCTCCGGAATCCCGTTCGACGAGCTGGTGCGGCTCAACTCCGAGCTCCGTATGAAGCAGACCCCGCCGGACTCGCCTTATCACCTGAAGGTTCCGCTCGGCACCGGCCCGGCCCTGCAGGCGGGTCTCGAGCGTGAGGTGGAGGCCAAGAAGGCCGCCGCCGCGGCCCGCCTGGCCCAGCGGATCCCGAAGAAGAAGGGGCAGCTCGCGGCTCAGAAGACGGCCGCCGTCAAGCCCCACGCCAGCCACCATCGCGACACGGAGCAGGGCGGCTTCCGCTAGACCGTGAAGGTGGAAGTCCACCTCACGGCGACCCTCCGGGCGTACCTGCCCCCCGGCACCTCCGGTGATCACGTGCTCCTCGACCTGCCTCCGGGCACCACGGTCGGCCAGGTGGTACACTCCCTCCGGATTCCGGCCGATCTCGAGCGCCTGACCGTCGTCAACGGTCTGGACGCCGCCCCCGATCAGGCGCTATCGGAGGGTGACGTGTTGTCGCTGTTCCCGCCGCTGGCCGGCGGCCGCTAGCCCGGAGGAGACACCGCATGCCCACCGTGAGATTGCGGGACGCGTCCGAGTATCCCGAGGCCGCCCAGAGGATGTTCGAGCTCTCCAAGGCCTGGTTCAACTACGACTTCGCCCAGCCCGCGGCGATGAGCCGTGTGATGGCCTGGGACGGAGGCTTCGGCGCCCCTCACGGGCGCGCCATGAAGCGCGCGATGGGGCCGGGGGAGTTCACCCGGGCCGAGAAGGAGATGGTCGCCGCGGTCGTGAGCGGCGTCAACGCCTGCAACTACTGAGTGCGCGCGCACACTGCAGCCGGGAAGCTGCAGGGGATGCAGGACGACGCCTTCTGGTACGAGGCGGCGCAGGTGGTCGGCATCACCAACGCGCTGAACGTGGTGGCGGACACGCTCGGCGAGGCCGGCCCGGCGTTCACGCCCGTCGACCCCGCCACCGCAACCGGCGAGGCACGAGCGCTCTTCGAGGCGATCGCGGCCTTCTACGAGTCCGCCCAGGTCCCGCTGCCGTTCCGTCTCATGGCTCGCGACCCCGGCTACGCGGCGGACGTGTGGGCCGCGACCGGTCACGCCTTCTCCGACCACCGGCTGAGCCGGCGGCTGAAGGAGGCCCTGGCCTTCGCGGTCTCGGTGACCTCCCGCTCCCGCTTCGGCACCGGGTTTCACCTGGCCGAGATGCGGCGGCTGGGCGTGGGCGAGCGCGGGGTGATGGAGGTGCTGGGGGTGACGCAGATGTTCTCCAGCTACACCAAGATCGCGGACACTCTTCAGCTGGAGCCGGACATGGGCGACATCGCGCCCGTCGATCACTCGCCCGCGCCGGGCGGCGCTCCTGCCCCGGCGGGGCGACGGGGCCGGGGCGACGGTCAGGTCAAGGGCACGTCGCGGGCGAAGATCTCGAAGGGCGACCGGCGGGTCGCCTCCAGGGCCTCCCGGATCAGCGCCTCGCCGTCGCCTGCACCGGTCTCGAGAAGGGCGGCGAAGAAGCCGGTGTAGAAGTGGTCGGGGTAGACCGTGACGGTCACCCGCAGGGTGAGCCCGGCGCGATCGAGCGGCCGCCCGTAGCGAAGCACGAAGCGCCCGCCGGGCGGGATCCGCGTGTCGGCGATCTCGCGTGACAGATCGAGCGGCACCTGGCGGCCGATGACGCGCTCCTCGATCGTGCCCTCGACGGGCGATCCGTCGGATCCCATCAGCAGCGCCCGGACCACGACCTGCGGGGTCACGTAGGTCGGGAAGTAGTGCCCGACCCGCACGCTCGCCACCGTCACCGTGGCGCGCAGCGGCTGGCCCGCCCGATATCGGGTCCGGTCGAGCGCCAGGCTCACCCGCACCCCCGACTTCACCATGGCTGCATCGTGGATGCCGCGCCAGCGATGGCGCCGATCGGGCATGTGGCAGTTCTGGCACTGCAGCCCGCGGCGCGCGGCGGGACTGTCGCGCCACTCCGCGTAGGTGTTCTCGAGCGGCTTGCCGTTCAGTTGAATCCCGCTCGGCCCGAACTGGTGGCAGGCGGCGCAGAACTCGGCCCGGAGGTAGGCGGAGACGTAGGTGGCGCCGTTGTGCGGCACCGCGGCGCGGGGCGTGCCGGGCCTCGGGGCGTCCGGGCGGGGTGGTGGCCCGAAGCGCTGATGCTGGCGCACGTGGCAGCTCGCGCACACCACGCCATGCCGCTGCAGCGAGGCATCGAAGCCGGGGTTGGTCTCGAGGCCCCCGGCGCCTCGTATCAGCGGCGATTGTTCCGCGAGCGGGGCATGGCAGACGAGACAGCCCCGCGCTCCGGCCGGATCCCGGCGCGCCATCTCCACGAGCTGGCCGGCGACGCCCGGGCCCAGGCTTCGCGCGTGGATGCTGTCCCGCCAGTCCTGGTACTGGGCCGCGTGACAGGTGCCGCAGTCCGCGGGGGCGAGCGAGCGCTCGATCGGCGAGAACGTCACGGGAGCATCACCCTGGGGCGCGATCGGCATGCGCCAGTGCCGCTCGAGAAATGCCTCCGCCGCCGGCGTGATCGGGCCGGGCGAGGCGGCACCGTCGCCAGCCGCCGGATGCGCGTGGGGGACGAGCGCCAGGACCAGGCTGGCCAGCAGCAGGTGATACCAGGGCCGGCTCACCAGCCGAGCGTAGCATGTGGGTCGGAGGCCGTTCCCCCGCGGCCGTCCCCGGATCGCCGGGGGAACGGGCGGCACTCTACGGTGCGGGGGACGTCGAACGCTGGTGGTACACTGGCCAGCGCTGATTCATCAGGTAGTTAGCACCGGAAGCGTCTAGGATCCCGGTGGGCCTCCCGGACTTCAAATCCGGCGTCCGGCTCTAGACAAGTCGGAGGTGGGTTCGACTCCCACACGCTTCCGCCATCCGGCTTCGAAGGAGCGACGCATGGCCAAGGACGGGACGGGCAAGGGCGAGAAGTCGCGACCGGCGGCGCGGTCCGCACGCCGCCGGCGAATGTGGACCACCGGGCTCGGGATCGCGGTGGTCGCCGCGGTCATCGTGGGGTACTTCGCCTATCGCGCGGTGGCCGACCTGCCGGGAGTCAAGCTCGAGGACCAGGGCAACGCCCACATCCAGATGGTCAGCGAGCCGCATTCGCCGTACAACTCCGATCCGCCGACGTCCGGCCCGCACCTGCCCTACATCGCCCCGTGGGGCATCCACACCGAGCCGATCGCGCGGGAGCTGCAGGTCCACAACCTGGAGGACGGCGGCGTGGTGGTCCAGTACCGCTGCACCACCCCGTGCCCCGAGCTCGCGGCCAAGCTGGCCGAGATCGTGCGGCGCTACGAGACGCAGGTGATCCTCGCCCCGTACCCCGAGATGCGCACGCGCATCGCGTTGACCGCGTGGACGCGGCTGGAGGCGTTCGACGACTTCGACGAGGCCCGCATCGTGCGCTTCATCCGGGCCTATCGCGGGATCGACCACCACAAAGGGTAGAATGGGGCCCATGACCGAGCTCTGCGGGCGGCCCGCCGCCGCGCTCGCCGCGGCCTTCGCGCTCGTCGCCCTGGTCGGGTGCTCGCGGGTGGTCGTCTCCCCGATCGCGCCACCGCCGTACCGCGACGAGGCCTCCGCGCCCTACGACGCCACCTGGCGGGCGCTGGTGCGGGCCCTCGCGGTCGAGAACGTGCCCCTGCGGGTGGTGGCCAAGGACTCGGGCGTGATCTCGTCCGACGATTTCATCTCGCCGATCGGGGTGTACGCCGACTGCGGGCGGATCGGCGAGGTCCTGCTGGAGGGAGAGGCGCTCGTGGCGTTCACCCTCTTCGTGCAGCCGGGACGGGACGGAGCGACCGTGATCCAGATCAACTCGAAGACGCGCACCCACGCCTACCGCCGCGGGAGCTCGGGCAAGCTCAAGACGGATCGCGTCTTCCCGTGCGTCTCGACCGGACGCTGGGAGGCCAACCTGCTCGACTCCGTCCGCCGGCTGGTCAAGGAGTAGCGGGCCATGGCTCCCCGTCTGCCGGAGCTGATCAAGCGCGCGAGGCGATTGGCGCACGAGCGCGACCGCCTGGTGCAGGAGCTGGCGCGCGAGTGGAGCGCGGCCCTGCGCGGCCAGGGGTTCTCCCCGCGCGACCTCGACGAGCTGTGGGCCGGCCTCACCGAGGACGCGGTGCGTCGGCTCCTGCACGCGCGGGCGGAGGGCGCGAGCGCCGAGGCCATCCGGCGCGAGGCCCACGAGGTGATCGCGCGGGTGAAGGAGCGCGTGGAGACCGAGCTTGCCGCGGGCGGGTAGGGGCGGCCCGACGGACGGCGCGGCGGACGTGCAGGGGCTCCTGCGCGCGCTCCCGTCGGTGGACGTGCTGATCGGCGCGCTCGCCGGCGAGGTCGCGCTCGCCGGGGTGCCGCGCCCGCGCCTGGCCGCGGCGGTGCGGGAGATCCTCGGCGCCGAGCGGCGCCGACTCCTGGAAGCGGGGGGTCCGGCGGCGGACGCGGGCACGCTCGGACGCCGCGTCGTGGCGGCCCTCACCCGGAGCGGCCTCTTCTCCCTGGCCCCGGTGATCAACGCGACCGGCGTCGTCCTGCACACCAACCTGGGGCGCGCGCTGCTCTCCTCCCTGGCGCAGGAGCGGCTCCGGGAGGTCGCGTCGGCCTACTCGAATCTCGAGATGGACGTGTCCCGCAAGGAGCGCGGCTCGCGGTACTCGCACGTCGACGGCCTGCTGCGCCGCCTCTCCGGGGCGGAGGCGGCCCTCGTCGTCAACAACTGCGCCTCCGCGGT
>DATFAJ010000783.1:0-9584 GCA_035254745.1 Candidatus Methylomirabilota bacterium
CCCGCGCTGCTGCTGGACCTCGATCGCTTCGAGCGGAACATCCAGAAGATGGCGGCCCACGTGAAGGCCGCCGGCAAGAAGCTCCGCCCCCACGCCAAGACCCACAAGTGCCCCGAGATCGCCCGCCGCCAGATCGCGGCCGGCGCGGTCGGCGTCTGCGTGGCCAAGGTGGGCGAGGCCGAGGTGATGGCGGCCGCGGGCGTGCGCAACCTCCTGATCACGACCGAGGTGGTGGGTCCGGAAAAGATCGGGCGGCTCGTCGGCGTGCTGCGGCGGCAGCCCGAGACGCTGGTGGTGGTCGACCATCCCGATAACGTGCGCGAGCTGGGCGACGCGATGGCCAAGGCCGGGCTCGTGCTCAACGTGCTGGTGGACGTCGACGTGGGCGGCCGGCGCACCGGCACCCAGCCCGGCGAGCCCGCCCGCGACCTGGGCCGCCAGGTGATGGCGCAGCCCTCCCTCCACCTGCGCGGGCTGCAGGGCTACGCGGGCCACTGCGCGCACGTGATGGGCTTCGAGGAGCGGCGGCGCTCCTCGCGGCGCTGGATGGGGCGGCTCATGAAGACGCGTGAGCTGTTCGAGAAGCACGGCATGGCGGTCGACATCGTGACCGGCGGCTCGAGCGGCACCTTCAACATCGACAGCGAGCTCGAGGGGATGACCGAGCTGCAGTCCGGTTCCTACTGCGTGATGGACCTCGACTACCGGCGGATCGGCAGCCCGCGCGGGGCCGCCTACGACGAGTTCGAGATGGCGCTCACCGTGCTGACCACGGTGGTGAGCGTGCCGAGCCGGGAGATGGCGATGGTGGACGGCGGCTTCAAGGCCTTCTCCACCGACCGGCCCTTCGTGCCGGAGGCGGTGGAGTGGCCGGGCGTGGAGTACTCCTGGGCCGGCGACGAGCACGGGCGGCTCACGACCGCGGAGCCGGAGCGGCTGCCGAAGCTGGGGCAGCTCATCGAGTTCTTTCCGCCGCACTGCGATCCGACCATCAACCTCTACGACCGGATCTACGCGATGCGGGGCGACACCGTCGAGGCGGTGTGGGAGATCTCCGGGCGCGGCCGCTCCCAGTAGGATCGCGGTCCTGGCCGCCGATCGACCGGTCTCTTGACCGCGCGGGAGAGCGGGGGTAACGTCCGCCGCATGAGCGCGGTCAGCGCCCTCGTATTCCTTCTCCTCGGCTGTCTGGTCAGCCTGACTCCGCTCGCCCAGGCCATCCCGCCCGACCCGACGTGGATCCCGGGCATCTATGACGACGCCGACTACGACGATGTCGTCTGCCTCGTCACCTCCGGCGACGGAAGCGTCGAGACGGGCGGCGCCGCGCAGACCCTCCCGGCGCTGCCGGCCGCCGGCCGCACACCGGCCACCGAGAACGACCGGGCGCCGGGCTCTCCGAGCTTCTCCTCCCACTCCCGCGCTCCACCGACCTCCTAGCCCGATCCGCTCGGCCGGAATCCCCCGATAGCCTGAAGAGCGGGCTGCACGTGCGCGCGTCTGCCGCACGCGCGGCGTGCGCCTTCGGCCCGGGCTCCACGGTCGGCCGTGCCCCGGAATGGGCCGGGGACGGACCAGGCCCTCAGGTCGGCTCCAGCGTAACCAGGGAGGTTGCGATCATGACCCTCGGATCTTGGATCACGTCATTGGCGGTGGTATCGACGCTCGCGGTCACCGGACTCGCCTTCGCACAGCAGCCGACAGCCCAGCCCTCACCCGCCCCCACGCCGGTAGTGAGGGGAACGGGCGTGAGCATGACCAACCCGGCCACGCCGGATGGAAAGCCGATCACCACGTTCAACCAGCCGGTGGTCGACCGGTGGGTAGGGACCAGCATGACCAACCCGATCGGGGTCGATGGGAAGCCGCTGCAGACCTCGACCAGCTTCGGTCAGCGGTAGGAGCCACCCACGGGCGTCGAGTCTACTCGGCGCCCGTGGTGTCTGCGTGCGGCCTTGCCCAGTAGGACTGGAAGACCTCCCACGTCTCCTCGGGGCTGCGGGTCTGGAAGATGCGGGCGCGGCACTCGGTGGCGTGGCCGAGGCCCTCGGTGTACCACGCGAGGTGCTTCTTCATCTGGATCAGCGCGTACTTCTCCCGGAAGTGCTCGCGGATCAGGGCCATGTGACGCGCGATGACGCGGGCCTTGTAGCCGCGTCCGCCCTCGGGCGGGAGGGCCTCGAAGGACTCGTCGAAGATCCAGGGGCTCCCCAGCGCGCCGCGGCCGATCATGACCGAGGCGCAGCCGGTCTCCGCGGCCATGCGCCGCGCCTCCGCCATCGAGCCCACGTCGCCGTTGCCGGTGACCGGCACCGAGACCGCCTCCACGACGTCCCGGATGATGGTCCACGGGGCGCGCCCGGTGAACCGTTGCGAGCGGGTGCGCGGGTGCACCGTGATGGCCTCCACGCCCTCCGCCTCCGCCATCTGGGCGACCTCGACCGCGTTCAGGTGCTCGTCGTCCCAGCCGCCGCGAATCTTGACGGTGAGCGGCACGCTGACCGCCTTGCGCAGCGCCCGCAGGATGCGCGAGGCCGCCGCGACGTCCCGCATGAGGGCGGCGCCCTTGCCCTTGCCGGTGATCTTGGGCATCGGGCAGCCCATGTTGAGATCGACGATGTCGGCGCCGAGGAGCTGGCAGCGCTCGGCCGCCCGGGCGAGCAGGTCGGGATCCTTGCCGAGGAGCTGCATCGCGAGCGGGCGCTCCGCCGGGTAGTAGGCCGCGATGGCGTCGGCGTGCGGGTGGCCGGTCAGCAGCGCGGCCGCGTCCATCTCCTCCGAGGTCGTGAGCCCGCTGCCGCACTCGCGCGCGAGGAGGCGGAAAGGGGCGTTGGTGATGCCGGCCATCGGGGCCAGTCGGGCCAGCGCGGGGACCTCGACGGGGCCGATCTTCATGGGAGGCTCAGTATACCCGCCCACAGCCCGCGGCGCTGCTCGCGCGCCTCGGCGGCGAGCTTGCGGAACAGCTCGGCGTGGCGCACGTTGGGCGGCACCGTCATGACCGCGGCGTAGCCCTGGCGCACCAGCTCCGCGTTGACCATCAGCTCGCCGCCGTCTGGCCGGCGCACCCAGACGTAGGCGAGCAGGCGGCCGTAGCGGTCGCGGAGCTGCACGTCGGTCTCGAGCCGCACCGGCTCGTGGCCGAGGAGCCGCCGGTTCACCTCGGTCGCGGCGCGGCCGCCCGGCTCCTCGCCGCGCGTGGGATGGTGCACCTCCGGCGTGTCGATCCCGATGTAGCGCACCTTCTCCACCCCGCCCGCCAGCCGCACGTAGATGGTGTCCCCGTCGACGATCCGCACCACCGTGCCGATGTCATCCCTCTCCCCTCTCGGGAGAGGGTGGGGTGAGGGGCGAGAGGCTGAGGGGCCCGAGGCTGAGGAGCCGGAGAGAGACGGCGAGACAACGGCGAGCAGCGAGGCCAGCGCGAGGAGGACGACGAGCGCGCGCGCACGCATGGTGTATCAATCACGATACACCGAGGCCGCTATTTCTCGGGCTTCTCCACCGGATCGGGCAGGCAGGAGTAGGACGCCATCCGCAGGGCCGGCGGCTCCCTCTCCCGGTCGGCGCGCTCCTGCTCACACGCCTCGTGAGAGGGCCAGCGCCCGAGCCGCACGTCTACCAGGGCCCCCCAGGGGTCCTGACTTTGTCCCCAGAGCACCCACGCAGACTCGACCGGCGCCGCCGTCGCGAGAGCGAGGGGAGCGCACACCAGGCCGAGAAGGGCGCGCCGCCCCCGTCTCATCTTCATGGCGCCACGCGTGCTGGTGAGAGGCCCCGCGTCGAGCCGGCGATTACGCCCAGGCGCGTGTGATCGCGCCGGCGCGGTCGCGCCAGCAGGGGGCCCACGCCAGGGCCACCAGCCGCACCGAGATGTTCTGGCGCGCGGGCTTGAGCGCGAGGGTCTCGAGCGGCTCGGTCAGGGGATCGGTGCTCGCGCCGGCCGCGTCGGCCTCGGCCTTGAACTCGGCGTCGAGGGCGGCGATGGCCTCGTCGACGGCGGCCACCGTCTCCTTCGCGCGCCCCACGTCCTGGGTCTCCTTGAGCACGCGCCCGGCGCCGCGGGCGGCGGTGGTGGCCCGCCCGATGGTGGAGACGGAGATCGACTTGCGGCCGAGGAAGGCGCCCAGGATGGTGGCGCCCACCGAGATCGCGGTCTGGATGCCCTGCTGCTTGGCCTGCTCGCTCTCGCGCTCCACCGCCTGCTCGGCGCGCCGGCGGCGCTCCTGGAGCGCGGCGAACCTGGGAGCGTACTTCTGGCGCAGGACCTCGCTCGCGCGGTCGCGCTCCTGTCGGGTCGACTCCTGCAGGCGCACGCGGAAGTCGCGCTCCGATTCGCCCGGCTTCGAGACGGCCTTCAGCGACGGGCTTCGCAGCAGCTCGACCTTCTGCGACTGGAGCAGCCACGTCGCGAAGTCCCGGCTCCAGCCGTCGTAGCTCTTCTTCTTGCCCGCGACGGTGGGCAGGTCGGCGAAGGCGGCCTGACCGTCGGGGGCCGGGGCCAGGTCCGACGTGGCGAAGCCCACCGCGGAGGCCTGGTCCCACGCCACCGGCACCGCGTCGTCGCTGATCGCGGTCAGGTAGACCAGGTCGCGGCTCACGTCGACGTTGCTCTTGGCGTCGGTGACCCGTACCTGGGCCGCCCCCACGAGCATCGGCTGGTAGTAGAGCGTGCAACCGGCGGGCGCGGCGCCGTGAGCAGGGACGAAGTGCTGCGGAACGTCGGGCGGAAGGAGCGGACGCTGGCCTCCGGCCGCCGCGGCGGTCGGGACGGCTTCGGCCCCGGCCGGCGGGGCGGCGGCGCGGGAGGCCTTGCCGCCCGTCGCCGCGACCGGCCGGGCCGCGGGCGCCGCCGGAGCGGCGGGCGCAGCGGGCGCCGCCGATGCCGCGGGCGCCCCCCGCCGCGCGTCCATCAGCGACTTGATCTGCCCGCGGGTGAGCGGCCCGCGCAGGTAGGACATCACCCAGCGGCTCTCGAACACCACCGGGTGGTCCTCGTGCACGTTGTTCATCAGGAACACACGGGTCGAGAGCCCGGCGAGGATGCGCTCGAGCGCGGCACGGTCGAAGCCCTGGCCCGCGCTGCCCGCCGCACCCTCGAGGCCGTCGAGCACGCGCGCCTTGTCCCGCTCGGTCTGCAGGCGCCCGATCAGCCACGTGCCCGTGTTCGAGAGGCCCTTGTAGTCGAGGTCCACCGGGTTCTGGGTCGCCAGCACCACGCCCACCCCGAAGGCGCGCGCCTGCTTGAGCAGGGTGAGCAGCGGCGTCTTGGACGGCGGGTTGGCCACCGGGGGGAAGAAGCCGAAGATCTCGTCCATGTACAGCAGCGCGCGCAGGCTCGTGGTGCCGGACTGGGTGCGCATCCAGCCGACCACCTGGTTGAGCAGGAGCGAGACGAAGAACATGCGCTCCGCGTCGTTGAGATGCGCGATCGAGACGATGGCGACGCGCGGCTTGCCCTCGGGGGTGTGCAGGAGCGCGTCCACGTCGAGGGGCTCGCCCTCCATCCAGGCCCCGAAGCCGGGCGCGGCGAGCAGGTTGTTGAGCGACATCGCGAGGGCGAAGCGGTCCTTGGACGGGAAGAACGCCTCGAGGTCGAGCACGCCCACGCGCTTCACCGGCGGGGTCTGGATCTGCTGGATGAGCCCGGCCAGGTCGAGCTCCTGCCCCTGGCGCCACGCGGTGTCGAGGATGGTGGCGATCAGGATGTGCTCGCGGCTCTTGATCGGATCCGCGTCGATGCCGAGCAGGCCCAGGAGGCTGGTGGCGGTCGTGCCGATGCGCTCGCGCAGCAGCTCCTCGTCGTCCCGGATGGCGGGGGGCGGCGCGGCGAACGACTTGAGGATCGAGAGCGGGATGCCCGCGTTGCTGCCGGGGGTGTAGATCGCGAAGTCGGCCGCGTCGCGCAGTCGCTGGATTCGCGCCCCGTCCTCGCCCCAGGACGCGAGCCCCTTCTGCCAGAGCTCGGCCTGCTGGTGGGCGTAGTCGTCGGGGGAGAGGCTCTTGCGTCGGGCGTCGTCCTCGTTGATCCAGGGCCGGAAGTCCTCGGGGCGGAGGGCGGGGAAGGTGAGCAGCAGGTTGGCGAGGTCGCCCTTGGGATCGATGAGGATCGCGGGGACCCCGTCGATGGCGGCCTCCTCGATGAGGGCCAGACAGAGGCCGGTCTTGCCGCTGCCGGTCATGCCCACGCAGACCGCGTGGGTGACCAGGTCCTTCGAGTCGTAGAGCAGCACCCCGTCCTGCGCCTTCTTCTGCTGCCAGTCGTAGGGACGACCCAGGTAGAACACGCCCAGCTTCTCGAAGTCGGCGGCGCTCGGCATGCGGGACTCTCCGCGCGCGCCCTAGAGCGTGCGCTTGACGAAGACGCCGCCCTTCACGATCGCGTGAAGATTGGCCTGGTTCTGGAACACGCGCAGGTTCTTGAGCGGGTTGCCGTCGACGACCAGGAGGTCGGCGTACTTGCCGGGCTCGACCGAGCCGATCTTGTCGGTCATCCGGAAGATCTCCGCGTTGACCATGGTGGCCGAGAGCAGCACCTCCATCGGCTTCATGACCTGGCCCTTCAGCTCGAACTCCATCGCGCGCTGGGCCTGCATGTCGCCGAGCAGGTCGGAGCCCGAGCCGATCTTGCACCCCGCGCGATAGGCGTGGGTGAGGCCCTCCAGGCTCTTCTCGAGCGCCAGGTTGATCTTCTGGATCTGGTGGTCGCCGATGCCGTAGTTCTTGCCCTCGCGCGCGATCGCCTCGTAGGTGACCATGGTCGGCACCAGGTAGGCCCCCGCCTGCTTGATGGCCTGCGCGCCCGCCTCGTCGAGGAGATTGCCGTGCTCGATGCAGCGCACCCCGGCCTGGATCGCGTTGCGGATCGCGGAGCCGGAGTAGGCGTGGGCCAGCACGTACTTGCCGACCGCGCGCGCCTCCTCCACCGCGGCGCGCATCTCGTCCACCGTGTACTGGGTGGTGTCGAGCTCGTCGCCCGGCGACATCGCGCCGCCGGAGGCCATGATCTTGATCTGGTCCACGTCGTGGCGCAGGTTCTCGCGTGCGGCCTTGCGCACCTCGTCGGCGCCGTCGGCGATCATGCCCGCCATGCCCACGCAGCAGTCCACCGGCTCGATCCACTCCGAGCGCCGCCGCTTGTCGGCGTGGCCGCCGGTCTGCGAGAGGGGGCGGCCGGACACCAGCATGCGGGGGCCGGGATAGAGCCCGGACTCGGCGGCCTCGCGGAAGCCATAGTCGGCGCCGCCCGCGTCGCGCACGGTGGTGAAGCCCTGCATCAGCGCCTGCTCCATGCGCCGGAGGGCCTTCGCCGCGATGAGGCTCGGGGGGTTGTAGCGGTGCTGCTCGGGGATGTTGCCCTCGACCGCGCAGATGTGCACGTGGGCGTCGGTGAGCCCGGGCATCAGGGTGCGGCCCTTGAGGTCGATCGTGTCGACCTTGCCGCCGAGCGGGCCCACCTTGCCGGAGGCGATGACGTCCTTGATGCGGTCGCCCTCCACCACTACCGCCGCGCCCTCGATCGGCTCCTTGCCGACGCAGTCGATGAGGAACGCGCTCGTGAATACCGTGATCGCCATGGGGGGCGCCCTCCGAGTCCTCGAGATAGATCAGCGGCGGAATTCTAGCAGGAAACGGGCGGGTGAAGTCCCCCCGCTGCCAGGGCGCGCAGGCTCCGAGTAAGAATTACCAGGCGCGGGCCCGCCGGCGGCCGGCTCTCGCGCCGGAGTCCCGAGGAATCGCCGGCTTGCGCCGCGCCTCGAGTGGCATCTCGGATGCAACCGTCTCGGCCCGGAATGGCGGTCGACACTCGGACGGTGGCGGCGCGCGGACGGTGGGAGCGGGTCGATCAGCTGCGCGGCCTGGCCGCCCTGGCGGTGGTGGCGTGCCACCTGACGGTGTCCGCGTACCGCGGGGCGCCGAATCTCGATGGAGGGCCGTGGCCCTGGCTCGCCCTGATCCTGGGGTTCGGGTACCTCGGCGTGCCGCTGTTCTTCGTGATCAGCGGCTTCTGCATCCATCTCCCACAGGCCCGCGCCCTCGCGCGCGCGACTCCGACGGCGGCTCCGGACTGGCGGCGCTTCTTCGCCCGGCGCTTCTGGCGGCTCTACCCGCCGTACCTGGCCGCGCTCGTCGTCGCGCTCGTGCTCTGGTGGGGAGCGGGATCTCCGATCCCGTGGCTCGCGGTGGCGACCCAGGCGCTGCTGGTGCACCCCTTCCACACCGCCACCTTCGACGGCGTCAATCCGCCGGCCTGGACGCTGGCGGTCGAGGCCCAGCTCTACCTCGCCTATCCGATCGTGTTCCGGCTGATCGCGCGCTTCGGGGCGCTCCGCGCGCTCGGCGCGGTGCTCGCGGTGACGATGGCGTATCGTGTGGCGCTTGCCCTGACGCCGCTCCCGACCGAGATCGGTGGCCCCGCGTGGGAGCTGCTCCTCGCGCGCTGGTTCGAGTGGGTCCTCGGCGCGGTGGTGGCGGAATGGGCGGCCGGCCGGCTGGCCCTGCCGCGCGTGCTGTCGAGCCCGTGGCCCGGCGTGGTTGCCCTGGGCGCGGGCGTCCTCCTCGAGTGGTACGCCGGCTACTACGGGCTCTACGTCCTGAAGGAGCCGCTCTACGGGGTGGCGTTCGCGCTGCTCCTCCACGCGGCGCTCGCCCACGAGCGGCCGGGGCCCGGGTCGGCGGCCGGGCGCTATCTGGCCGGGGTCGGCGTCTACTCCTACAGCCTCTACCTGCTGCACCGGCCCATCCAGCTCGCCTTCGAGCCGCTGGCCCGCGAGGTCGCCACGTGGCCGGCGGTGATCGCGCAGGGCGTGCCGTCGAGCCTGCTGATCATGGCCGCCACGACGCCGCTCGTCCTCTGGGCCGCGCGGGTCTTCTACCGCGGCTGCGAGCGGCCATCGATCCGTCGATCCCAGGCAATCTGACACGCGGCGCCGGGATGCTTGCCCTGCGCCGGGCGCAATGCCCGGTGCTGGGGCCGGCCCAGGGATGGCCAACAGGCTGATTTGGCTGTCTATTTTCCCTGGCATGGCCGATGCCTCTACCCGAGTGGAGAAGATCACCAATCGCAGGGTGCGGGCGTATCGCACCGACGAGGTGACTGACCATGCACTCGGACATCTGGTACGACCTGGCGATAAGGGAGCTGTCGGACCTGACCGATCCCACGAAGGAGAAGCTCGCGAAAGCCGCGGCGGAGACGCTGGCCGCCCCGGACGTCGAGGCAGAGGAGGAGTCGGCCGCGCCGGCCGAGCCGCAGGCGGAGGCGACCGAGCCCGAGGAGCGCCCCCGCGGTTGACGTGGATTTCACGCGGCCGTGACACGGCCCGCGGCGGCGCACCCTACCCTGAGGCCCAGCAGGTCCAATCTCGCTTCAGGGGAGGCTCGTCATGATACGTCGATGGATCCTGGGGACCGTGGTGGCCGTGATGGCGGTGATACCCGCGAGCGGCTACGCGCAGACGCCGAGCGGCGACAAGATGAAGGACGACGCGACGAAGATGGACAAGATGGAGAAGATGGACAAGAAGCACGACAAGATGATGGACACCAAGCACGACAAGATGAAGGGCAAGATGAAAGGGAAG